>NZ_JAFNPI010000015.1:0-448 GCF_026535955.1 Snodgrassella sp. B3837 | reverse complement strand
CGGCACCGAAGAGCTCGACTTCACCCTTCCCGCCCATCTGCCCCTCCAATGGCAACGCTTCTACAGCAGCGTCGACACCCGTACCCACAACATGTTCGGCGCCGGATGGAGCGTCAGCTTCGAAGTCGAAATCGAAATCTCCCCCCAGCCCGATGGTTCCTGTGCCGCCGTCTATATCAACGAACAAGGACGCCGCCTCGAAATCGACCCCCTGCAACCCGGCGAAGGCATGCGCGGCATCAACGAAAACCTCACCATCCGCCGTGGCCGGCACAACCGCTGGGTCATCGAAGACGACGACGGCCTCTACCGCCTGTTCGAGCCCGACCCCAGCCAACCCCACCGCCTCTGCCTCACCGCACTTCAGGATCGCAACGACAACCGCCTCCTTCTTTACCGCGACAGCCACAGCCGCATCATCGAAATCACCGACAACGACCGCAGCACC
>NZ_JAFNPI010000002.1:48858-109975 GCF_026535955.1 Snodgrassella sp. B3837 | reverse complement strand
GGCTGCATTTGCTGTTGAAACTGCTGCTGACGCTGCTGTTCGCGAATGATTTGCTGTTGCTGCTGACGGTCTAGCTGGGAAACTACTTCTGATACCGGCGAGGCGTAAACACTTATAAGACCACTAGCCAAGAAATTGATAAGCAATACGATTTTTTGTAGATACATTTTGCTCTTTAAATATGAAAGTAAATTATGACTGCCTGTGATCCATGTAGCTCTCAAGATAGGCAATATTGCCTTTAATTAATAATGAGGCTGGTATTTTCGGCTTTGAGTGGATAGTAATGAGTAGTGAATATAATTTTATGGTGATTTTTATTCATTTAATCTGGCTGGTTTATAAAAAATATTGCGATGTAGAATGCTGCCCCCTATGCTAAAAATGAAACAATTAGTTTAAAGATTCCGAATACTGTTTTATTTCTACATAATTTGTGAAAAAGATTACTTGAGGTTTGATTTCTGTTTATTGCAACTACAATAAAGTACAAATCTATAAAAATATTAGTAATAGGAAGACAATTGTTTCAGAAAATTTATAAAAATTATAATCTTCATGTTTACTTTTGAATATTAATTTTTATTAAGCACATTGGAATTAAGTCTATTTAATTACTACTAATATGCATATATGATAATAACAAATTAAATAAATATTATCATAATATAATGATATATATAATAAATATTTTTATTAAAATTTTATTTAATATTATTTTCAGATAAACACTCTAGCATCAGTGAACTGTTAATTTTTAGCAACAATATTAGCATTATCTCTTAATTGCCTATCTAAAATATGAGGCATGTGCCATAAAAGATAATGAGATTAATTGATTAAATAGAGGTAAATAACCTGATTCTACTCAAGATGTAGTAACTTTGAAAAATCGCATCGTGAAGGTTACTGAAATTTCGGAATCTGAAAAATTTCAAATATGGCATTTGGATGGAGTTGATTTTATGAATGAGGGGGAGAAATAAGCAATACGTGTAAGAGACATACTTACAGCCTGCGTATTCAGACTTGGCAAGACTTTCGTACATCTTTCTTCTCATCCAATTAAAATCAGCTTTTTAAGAAGTTATATAAATAATCTTGCAAAAATATTGAGTGACAATTCACCGTATTGAATTACATGTGTCTAAACGTAGATATTAAGGTTAATAGGAGGAAAAGAGATTTTTATTCTAAACTTTTGTTTGCAGTTAAATAGCTGATTTCCTTTAATACTTGGTCATTATCAATAAAATGAATAGTTTGCCATCCTCTTTTTTGAGCGGCTATACAATTTTCTTCTGTGTCATCAATTAGGATACAGTGTTGCGCAGTTGTGTTGGCTTGTTGCTCAGCTATTTGAAAGATGGTCTGGTCTGGTTTTCGGCAGCCAACCTTACAAGAATCCACTATTATATCCAGCACGTCATCAAGGTTTATCATAGGCCGCCAGTAAGCTTCCCATTCTCTGACATTATTGGTTAATAAACCTATGGTGAATCCGGCTTTCTTTAGTTGCCGAACTTTATCTATCATAGGTGTATTTGGTTGAATATTTTCAAACCATTGACGCCCGAAATGTTCCAGATCGGCTTTTGAAGTGTCAATATTTGGTTGGAGCTGGGTCAATCTGTTTTTTACCCGTCTGCCCCACTCTTGCTCACTGATTAAACCAATTTCTAGAGGCTCGAGGCCTGTATAGCCAAATTCAGCAGCAGTGTCTTTTACGGCTTGCAACATGATATTTGCTGGTAATTGGGTTTTTTGCTGGTATTGATAAATAATTGCTTTAATTGGTGGGGTAAGTACACCCCCGAAATCAAACCAGAATATAGGCTTATTCATGATAATGACTCTACTTTAATTGGATAAAATTTTAAAGGTGACGTCTACACTCGCCATTGTTTTGTCATTCTGTTTTATCACAATAGGAAACGTAATGGTCTGATTTTCTTGTGAGGTATCCAGTACCATTTTTGCTTTATCTATCACGCAATCTACATCTGACCCTAATTCACAGAAGGCGTTGAAATCCAGGCTGCAAGAGATTAACTCAAGCAGATTTGCCGGTAGTTGAAAACATTTTCTGATAGCAATAAGAGCTGTTTGTTTGCATAGCTCTACTAAGACCATGCCTGAAATATGGTCTACTTCATGGTCACAAAGTGCCGAATAGCCGGGATCGAAACCTAAAGTTGTTTGAATAGTTGCGTGATTTTCAATCAGGTTGGTTGCTACGACATTTTTACTCAGGTTTTTACCAACCATAAATGCTGGAAGAGGAAAGTAATTTTCAGAATAATAATCGTTGCCAAGCGAAACGGATTGAATGGCTGTTTTTTTTCTTAATTTGGTCCATAGTGCTTGGTTTAGCCAGTGCATGGTGGTCTGTGAATGAGCACACGGTAAATTGTTGATATAAAGTTGTTCACTTAATGTTAGACCGGTTAAAGTATCGCGTTTGGTTTTAAATGTCAGTATTTTGATGTCTATAAACACATCAGCTGGATAGTTAATCATTTTTAACAATTGATGATTTTTAATTTGTAATTGTGTGTTATCAATGATGAAAATATTGGAAAATGGTATCTGATAGAATTCATGTGTGATGCTAATGGCTGCCTGCCGAAATATTTCCTGTAGCAATATTGCATCATAATATCCCGTAAGATTATCATTGAAATACATATGCGTACGCGGAAGCTGTGCTGTGACTAGAAACTGATCTTGTTCGGTAGTTTTTATCGAAGTGATAAACACTTCACTGATGGCACGTTTATGAACCAATTTTTTGTTAATACATTGAGCAGAATATGCATTTGTCCCCGCACTATTTTCGAGCCGTAAATCCATTTTTCAGCCTCCTATTTTAAATTTTATATTAATCAGTAAGTTATTATTAACATGTTTTGTATAGGTGGCAAATATAATTCGCGAATTATTTTAATATGTTGTAAATTTTCAAAAATTTTTATTGAGTATTTATGTTCAGGCTCGTTTTGAATTTTTATTTTCGGATCCTTTGAAGTTATCAATTCTTCTCAATGCCGTTTGGTAGCCACACATAATATTAAAAAGTTTATATTAACTAGCTTTCTAATTGTGTATAAATCGTTGTATTTTTTATATTTTGGCTTGCATTGTTATTTTGAGTATTACAGTAAATATAAAATGGAAGTTTTTTCTTTAATTAAGAAAAAACTTCCATTGATGGCCAATACTCTATGATTAATATCTATGGCTGGATGATGTAGGTTCGTGTAATGCTTTTTAGTTGTTGCCAAAGTGATGATGCTGTATCCGTTGATAGTTGTACCAGTTTTTCTGATTAGCCATTAAATTAGTTTGGTTATGTTGCAGCTGGTTATAATTTTGAGAATCATCTTTAATGTCCATTCCGTCTTCATGAGTTTCTGCAACGGTAACACTGCCTGACTGAACTTGCTGCTGAAACTCCATTTTGCGTGCTTTCTTATCAAGCATGGAAATGTGAATTTCAGTATCGTATATGCTCTTCAGCTCCAGCAGCTTTTGATATGTGGCAATTAATTCTTTATTTTCAGGAGTGCGCATGATTTGCCCTTCAAGAAATTCACGGCACTTATTAAATTCTTCGGTTCTCATGGCTGTCTTATTTTGATATTCATAATAATAATTAATTTTACACCATTTAATCTTTTAAGCGTTGGAAAAATGAGTATATGACAAATTTATGCTCAAGTTGTATTGAAGCTACAAGTCAAATCTATAGTGGCATTGAATTAATTGGATGTATCTATTGATATTTATGTTTCAAAATAAGAAATTGATTTGTTGTTGCTGAATAGTTTGTATATTGAATGGTTTTTCTGCTTAAATTTTAAGCACCTTAAAATTGGATTGATTCATCTTGTTTTTTTTAAGTTATCCACAGATATACTCACAAATTTTGTGAAATTCTAGTCAGGCATCTGCCCTAACAGCATAAAATAGATTTAGCATATAAATATTCTTTACAATATGATTTATATCAATTTTTATATTTTTATGATGTAGCACAAACTTTGCTTATTTTTTAAATTTTGCGCGTTATTAAAGAAAGAGGCATGTCTGATTATGCTTTGAATTTGGATACAGTTTTGGTTCTGAAATCGGGGAGATGATGTTTATAAAATCAATTGTTTCATACCATTATGATATGAAAACAATCGATCAATGAAACATAGAGATAATTCAATGCTGTTTAGGTTTGAGGAAATGGCCAATCTAGGCTGTTAATAACATTTCTATTTATTAAATTTATAAATCAGTAAGTTATAAATTAGATTCTATTTCAGCCATTTTAGGTCTTGACATTAATTTTCTAATACCAATATATCTATTAATTAAAATTTTAATAAAGGAAATCTGATGCGATTCGATAAGCTTACAGCAAAGTTTCAGCAGGCATTGCAGGATGCTCAGAGCATTGCTTTGGGTCAGGATGCCGGATATCTTGAGGCTGTTTTTGTATTGAAAGCCTTGCTTGATGATGTGGATAGTGGCAGCGCTGCAATATTGACACAGGCTGGGGCCAATCTGGCACAAGTGAAACAGCAAGTTGAAACCACTATTAATGGTTTACCTAAGGTATCTGGTCAGGGCGGAGAAATTCTGCCGAGTACCGAGTTACAGCACATTTTGAACTTGATGGATAAGGCAGCTACCAAGCGCAATGATGCGTATATCGCCAGTGAATTATTTCTGCTAGCTGCGGTACAGGAAAATGGGCAATGTGGCCGTATTTTGAAACAAGCAGGCGCTACTGAAGATAAATTGAATATGGCTATTGATGCCGTACGTGGGGGAGCGAGTGTGGATAATCCTAATGCAGAAGACCAACGTGAAGCACTGAAAAAATATACAACTGATTTAACGGAAAAAGCCCGTGCCGGCAAACTGGATCCTGTAATCGGACGAGACGATGAAATCCGGCGCACTATTTTGGTGCTGGAACGGCGTACCAAAAATAATCCGGTACTGATTGGTGAACCGGGTGTGGGTAAAACTGCTATCGTTGAGGGCTTGGCTCAGCGGATAGTCAATAATGAAGTACCAGACTCTCTACGCAATAAACGGCTGCTGATGCTGGATTTGGCGAGTTTGATTGCCGGTGCTAAATTTCGAGGAGAATTTGAAGAACGGCTTAAAGCTGTATTGAACGATTTGGCTAAAGATGAAGGCAATACGATTATTTTTATAGATGAAATTCATACTCTGGTTGGTGCTGGTAAGGCTGATGGAGCCATGGATGCAGGTAATATGCTCAAGCCAGCGTTGGCGCGTGGAGAATTGCATTGTATTGGTGCAACTACTTTGGATGAATACCGCCAGTACATTGAAAAAGATCCAGCCTTGGAACGGCGTTTTCAGAAGGTGCTGGTGAAAGAGCCTACGGTTGAAGATACTATTGCAATTTTGCGTGGCTTGCAGGAACGGTATGAAATTTATCATGGTGTGGAAATTACCGATCCGGCTATTGTGGCCGCAGCAGAATTGTCTAACCGCTATATTACTGACCGCTTTCTACCCGATAAGGCAATTGACCTAATTGATGAAGCTGCTTCACTGATTAAGGTGGAAAGCCAGTCTATGCCGGAAAGCATGGATAAGCTGAAACGGCGAGAAATTCAGCTAGAAATTGAGCGCGCATCTTTGGTGAAGGAAGATGACGAAGCCAGTAAAAAACGTCTGGCTTTATTGGATGAAGAATTGGATAACGTTAAGCGTGAATTTGCCAATCTGGATGAAATTTGGAAAGCCGAGCGTGCTAAAGCCCAAGGCAGTGTAACCATTAAAGAACAGATTGATCATCTTAAAGTTCGTATGGATGCACTAAAACGTGAGGGCAAATGGGAGGACGTGGCCAAGCTGCAATATGAGGAATTGCCACGACTTGAAGCTCAGTTACAGGCAGCAGACAGCGGTCAGCATGATACACAGCCAAACAAACTGTTACGCACTAAAGTTGGCTCGGAAGAAATCGCAGAAATTGTATCGCGTATGACAGGTATCCCTGTATCGAAAATGATGGCTGGTGAACGTGAAAAACTACTGAAAATCGAAGAAGTATTGCATGAACGTGTGGTAGGTCAGGATGAAGCTGTTAGAGCTGTAGCTGATGCAATTCGCCGCTCACGTTCTGGTCTGGCTGATCCTAATAAACCTTACGGCAGCTTTTTATTCCTTGGACCTACCGGTGTAGGTAAAACAGAGCTATGCAAAACACTGGCTAGCTTCCTGTTTGACAGTGAAACTCATCTTATTCGTGTAGACATGTCGGAATACATGGAGAAACACTCTGTAGCACGCCTAATTGGTGCGCCTCCCGGCTATGTTGGTTATGAAGAAGGCGGCTTCCTGACCGAGCAGGTACGACGTAATCCTTATAGTGTTGTGTTACTGGATGAAGTAGAAAAAGCCCATCCAGATGTTTTTAACATTTTGTTACAGGTACTGGATGATGGGCGTTTGACAGACGGACAGGGACGTACTGTCGATTTCAAAAACACGGTAATTGTGATGACATCTAATATTGGTAGTCAGGAAATCCAGAAGATGGTGAGTGATGATTACGAAGCCATTAAAGCAGTCGTAATGGAAGAAGTGAAACAATACTTCCGGCCTGAGCTAATAAACCGTATTGATGAAGTGGTGGTTTTTCATAGTTTGAATCAGTCTAATATCCGTGCAATTGCGAATATTCAGCTCGCAGGGCTGCGCAACCGCTTGGAAAAAATGGATTTGCACTTGCAAGTTGACGATGCTGCTCTGGATGTACTGGCTAAAGTGGGCTTCGACCCTGTATACGGAGCCCGTCCTTTGAAACGCGCTATCCAGACGGAAATTGAAAATCCGCTGGCTAAGGAATTATTAGCTGGTGATTACGCGCCTGACAGTACGATTATGTTAACTGCTCAGGATGGTGTTCTGACATTCGCCTGATTGTTGTAAAAGAAACCTGCTCAAAAGCAGGTTTCTTTTTAATAATGCATAACAATTGTATAAGCATAATTTTTGTATGATCAGAATTCGATTGATGGTTCATGAAATTGTCAGTTTCTAACTACATCTTTTTTATTGACTGATTTCTCATCAATCTTAAAAATAAATTCTCATTAATGTATTCCAATATTTAAACTTTATTCGTTTAAATAATTAAAATTATTAATTTTCAAAATTGTATTTATTAATATCATTCAAAAACTTTGATTTTAATCTCTAATAAGACTACATCCATTAAAATATAATTTATTAACATATTTACAACTCTATTTTAAAAGTAAGATAATGTTATTATCGCTTTTAAATATATTAGCGATGCATTACTTTTTATAGTTGTGATATTTTTTGGGAGATTTATATGCACTCTTCTTTAAAAACAATAAAAATAGCGCTATTAACGTTATGTCTTTCAGCTGCGTTTAACACTCAGGCAAACACAATTCAGAATAATTGCAAAACGCTACATCTGAATAACTGCCCTACACCTGTTGACAAAAAACTGCCAAATGTTAAAAACATGCTGACATGGAATCAGCAGCAGCGTGCAATTGGTTTTCGTAATGATTACCGCTCGTATGCTGGTGATGTGTTTCATGCAGCAGGCGGTAAACCTTTACCACGTGCAACACAAAATCTTAATCAGGTAAGTTATCAACTTCATGGCCAGTCTTATCTGTTGAAAGACTATTTAAAACGCAACAATGTAACCGGTATGATGGTTATAAAAGATGGTAAAGTGGTTTGGGATTATTATGCCAACGGTAATAACCCAACGACTTTATGGACGTCCCGGTCTGTAGGTAAATCGATTGTATCCACTCTAGTGGGTGTGGCTCTTAAAGAAGGTAAAATCAAATCTCTAGATGATAAGGTGGTCAAATATAATCCTGATGTACGTGGTACTGCATGGGAAAACGTTACAATTCGTCAATTGTTGCAACATACTTCAGGCGTCAACTGGAACGAAGACTACACCAATCCTCAATCTGATTTTGCGCAGCTAACCCAATGCGAAGCACATCCCAACACTTATACCTGTGTCAACAATTTAGTTAAAAACCCACAACGTAAAGCCTACGCCAAACCAGGTACAGCTTGGTCTTATTCTTCAGGTGGCGCATGGTTGCTAGGTGATACTCTTGAAAAAGCCACTGGTGAAAATATTGCCAAATATCTTCAGGATAAAATCTGGCAGCCTTTTGGCATGAGTCGTGATGGTGTATGGCATAGTTATGCAGTAGGCAAACATGATGTTGGTGCTCATGGTTTTAATGCCACACTTGAGGATTGGGGTAAATTTGGCCTGTTTGTGATGAATAACGGCAAATTACCGAATGGTCAGCAAATTCTGCCGGCAAACTGGGTAAAAGATGCGCGTAGCTGGAATCAGGCCAAAAATTCAGTAAGCAAGCTACATCCAGAGGGTACTTATGGTTATGAATGGTGGAATAATAGTGTACCGGCTAATGCTGCTGATGTAGCACCCAAAACTGGGCTAAACAGTAAAGATACCATGTGGGCTCTGGGTATTTACGGTCAGATTATAATGGTTAATCAGGCGCAAAAACTGGTTATTGTACAGTGGTCTACATGGCCGAAAGCTGAGCCTTCTATGCTGGAGCAGCCATTGGAAGCTTCACTGATGTTTAATGCCATTGCCAACAAACTGGCTTCTTAACTGCTATTATTAAGCTTAAGACCCCTGCACCAGCAAGCTAAAACACGGTTGCTGGTGTTTTTTCTTGTATATATTAGATGAAAGAAATTGATTGTGGCAAAAGAGATTGAACGTAAATTTCTGGTAAGAGGCAATGGCTGGCGGGGCATGGTACCTGCAAAACATTATTGTCAGGGCTACCTTTCCACCATCAAGGAGCGCACAGTGCGTGTGCGTTGCTGTGGTAATGAAGCATGGCTAACCATTAAAAGTACAACTCAAGGCATTACGCGTACAGAATTTGAATATCCTATACCGCCGGATGAAGCACGATATATGATTCAGCATCTGGCCGAACAACCTATTATTGAAAAATATCGTTATTGCATACCATTGAATGGTCTTGTGTGGGAGATTGATGAATTTCTGGGCGCTAATCAAGGACTGATTGTGGCTGAAGTGGAACTAAACCATGCACAGGACGAAATTATTTTGCCAGAGTGGATTGGCGAGGAGGTATCAGATGATCCACGCTATTACAACAGTAATCTGGTCAGCAAGCCATTTAGCCAATGGTAGAGTAAACTTTTATTGAAGCCAAACTGGCTTAACTGACCATAGATGTGTAGTTTATTCTTCACCCAACAGTTGTTCACGACTTAGCAAGAATACAAAACCATCGCCCCCGCTAGTGGATAGCCATGTAAATGGCAACTCTGGAAATGCCTGCTCAAGTATTTCTCGATTGTGACCAATTTCTACCACTAATACGCCATGAGGATTCAGATAACGAGCAGCCTGCTGAATGATTTGTCTGGTTACATCCAGCCCATCCTCACCACTGCCAAGTGCCAGCTCAGGTTCATGTAAATATTCTTCCGGCAGCTGCTCAACAGACTCTGCATCCACATATGGCGGATTAGAAACTATCAAATCATACGTATTGTCTATACCAGTAAATAAATCTGTATGAATTAAATTAATTCGTTCCTGCAATCCATAGTTTTCTACATTGATTGCGGCTACTTCAAGCGCATCTAGACTGATATCAACAGCATCAATTACCGCATCTGGATAGCAATGCGCCATCTGGATTGCCAGCGCCCCACTACCAGTACACAAATCCAGTGCACTGTGTACCAGCTCGTCATATTCTATCCATAACCGCAGAGGTTCGCCTAATAGTTCGTAAATAAATGAACGTGGCACAATCACACGTTCATCCACATAGAATTCATATTCGCCCTGCCAAGCCTGATTGGTTAGATAAGCTACAGGTATACGCTCACTGATACGGCGCTGTACCAGATGTAGCAAGGTGCCTTTTTCTGTATCCAGTAACCGCGCATCTAAAAAAGGCTCGAGAGTATCCAGCGGCAAATGTAAGGTATGCAAAATCAAATAGGCAGCCTCATCATAGGCACTATTATTTCCATGGCCGAAAAACAGTTTGGCTTCTTCAAACTGACTGACAGTAAAACGTAAAAAATCTCGTACACTATGCAATTGCTGTGCAGCTGCATCAAATACAGACATGAATCACTCCGGCAATAAAATCAAATGCAGATTATATCAGCTTGTGCGGGAATCTTTCGGAGGCTATTCTGGCTTGCTGTACGTTCAGTAATGAGGGAGTAAGCGCTGATTATGCGGATGATTGACAAACGGCTTCAGCAAACGACGGAAATGGAGTAGATGCGAATGCTGTCTACTATCACCGGCCAGTGCCAGAAAATAATCTTGTACCAGTTGTGCCTGCTGCTCCATATTTAGCTGGCCGAAGTATTTAATTTCATTCAAAGGCGGATAACGGTAGGCACGGCGGTGATGATAACCTGCTTTCATTGCTAGGTAGACACCGGCCAATAAAACTGGAAAACCATGCTGGCTCTGCCATACATGTATTAATTCATGAATTAGCCATGCTTGCCGGCTGAAAGAGGTGGCTACAAAATCATCTGTGAAATAAGCAGCTGGAAAATAAATACGATTGCCGCAGGTAATGGCTGCATGCTGATGAAACTGCCACCAAGCTCCGAAAACAATCTTTACTTCTGACCAATTAGCTGCATGACCAAGTAAATTTGTAACCAGACGCAATTCATTATCTGTTAACGAACGCTCTATCATATTAATTCCGGATATTACGGTGTGTTTTTCTGTACGCTACCCAATTCCAACCATTCCAGACCAAAAAATAGCCAAGAGTAGCCAGAATCATCCCTAGTATAGGTACGCCAGCAAGCAAAGGTTTGCCAAATTGTATCACCCATTGCCACAACTCCGAACCCAGATGACCAATGGTTAAAGCCGGCAAGGCAGGCATTTCTACACCCCATTGCCCATACATCAGACCGGCACCTATTTCATAAGCACAGTAATAAAGAGGTACATAAGTTAACGGATTAGTATAGAGTGTAGTTAACAATGCCAGTGGTAAATGTGTACGAACAAGGTAAGCCACAATAAGTGCGGTAAAAAATTGTGTTGGACCTGGCATCAGACCACAAAACATTCCAACAGCCACTGCCGAAGCAGCCCGTTCACGATTAAGCTGCCAAAAATAGGGTCGGTCAAACCAGCGTGCGAATGGCTTAAACCAAGGCGAGGCAAATAATGAAGCTTGTGTCGGCATTTTGTATTTAATCTGCCGTATCCATTTAGCCTTTTTATTACGCATTACATCTCTCGGGACAAGAAAGCTGCATTGTTAAATATTCCTATACAGATCTAACTGAATTGATGAAGTCGGAACCCTTTTTTGTTCATCTGCAAAAATTAATTTTTCTCCAGCATACGATGTTTCTTTTTAACCAAAACATACACAGCACCATCATTGCGCTCATTAGGCTGAGCATAGGCAAGAACTTCGGGATGGGCCATCAACCAGCGCCGTACCAGCGTTTTTAATATCGGCTGATAGTCTTTGGAACCCAGACCACTGCCATGAACAATTTCGCCCACGACACCGTATTGCTGTATATATGCGATAAATTCGTTAAGCACTTCCTGTGCTTCTTCTTGTCTGTAACCATGTAAATCCACATAAGCCACTATCGGCCAATGTCTGGCTTGCAAACGTTTAATATCAGCCATACCACGGCCATTTTTACTAAACACCACAGGTGCACTATCTTCCTGATTTTCACCAATATAAAAATAGCTTTCCGTATCCAGCAGCTCTTCCTGATGCTGACGAGGTTTAATCGGACTAGTGTCACGTGGATGCAGAAACTGATTTCTGGCTTTTAGCGGCACAATATCCTTACCCATCGCTTCACTGAAAGTGATATCTGTTTGACGCTTTGCTGCTTGCTGTGCCCGTTGCTGCTCTTCAGCCTGACGCTGAGCTCTGGCCTGTTTACTCAGTTGTTGCAACTTTTCTTGAAATGAATTTTCAGCCATATCTGTAACCATTCATATCTAAATACCATTTCCATGATTTTAGCAGAGGCGCAAACTCCAAGTTAAGCTTGACCTTTATTAACTTTGTAAGCGTTTTAGATAGGATTCGTGCTGATTTTCAGTTATCCTAGTGCTGTATAAAATATATTCATTCAGGAACAGATTTTATGACGGCAACTAATGTCTCTCCAAGCTCAGGTAAAGAAACTGATGTCATTATTGTCGGTGCCGGTCCGGCAGGATTGAGTCTGGCACGTGCACTGGCACCATCAGGACTATCAATTACCGTAGTAGAAAAGCAAGATTCGGCTACGCTGGCAGAACCACCGTTTGATGGCAGGGAAATTGCCCTGACCCATTACTCAAAGGAACTCATGCAACAGCTGGATATGTGGGACAAAGTACCGGCAAATGAAATTTATCCTTTGCGTGATGCCAAAGTAATCAATGGTTATTCGAATTATCAACTACATTTCGAACAACCAACTATGGCACGCGGTAAACCAGCGAATACTTTAGGTTTCCTAATCAGTAATCATCATATCCGCCGTGCGGCCTATGAAGCTGTCACCCCTTATAAAAACATCAACTTGATTGGTGGACATAGCATTATTGATGTCAGAAATGAAGATAG
The DNA here is from genome assembly GCF_026535955.1 of Snodgrassella sp. B3837. Taxonomy (NCBI): domain Bacteria; kingdom Pseudomonadati; phylum Pseudomonadota; class Betaproteobacteria; order Neisseriales; family Neisseriaceae; genus Snodgrassella; species Snodgrassella sp. B3837. Next base: position 97,256 of record NZ_JAFNPI010000002.1, on the reverse strand, counting down.
CAACCACATCGAAGCCACTCTGGATAACGGGCAAACCATAAGCGCCAGATTGCTCATTGCTGCTGATAGCCGCTTTTCAAACACTCGCCGTCAATTAGGTATATCCGCTCAGATTCATGATTTCGGACGTACGGTGATTGTATTCCGCATGCGTCATACCCTGAGCAATCAGCATACTGCTCTGGAATGTTTCCATTATGGCCGTACATTGGCTTTGCTGCCCTTAGAAGAAAATATGACCAACTGCGTGGTCACCATTAATAATGAACGCGCTGGTGAAATTCTAAATATGTCTCCTGCACAACTGGCGGCAGATATTACCAAGCAGCTCAAAGGCAAATTGGGTGACATGCATCTGGTCAGCACTGTGCATCATTACCCGCTTGTTGGCGTTCACGCCAATGCATTCTATGCCCACCGTAGTGCCCTGATTGGTGATGTCGCAGTGGGTATGCATCCGGTTACCGCCCATGGTTTCAATCTAGGGCTGAGTGGAGTTGGTATCCTATCCAAACTAATCATTGAAGCGGTACAGAAAGGTAAAGACATTGGCGGCCAAACCCTATTGGCACAATACCAGCGTCAGCATATGCCGCATACACGGATGCTTTATCATGGCACCAATGCCATGGTGTCGTTGTTCACCAATGACAGCCATCCTGCTCGGCTGATGCGATCTCTGGTATTACGCATCAGCAATAATCTACCACCAGTGAAAAAACTTATCAGCAAACAGCTCACCGGCTGATATACAAATAATATTTTGAAAAAATGCCTGCTGTAATTAATTTATAGCAGGCATAATTACATAAAAATTTCTAAGCTAAATTAGACCCTGATTGATTTGCTGTAACAATGCCGAAGAATGCTCACTTTGAGTAATTGGACGCCCCATAACCAAATAGCTGCTGCCTGCAGCCAAAGCAGCTTTAGGCGTCATGATTCGACGCTGATCGTCTTTGATGTCAGTACTGAGACGAATACCGGGTGTAACCAATAAAAACTCTTGTCCCAGCTGCTGACGCAGTAAAGTGGCTTCCTGTGCAGAGCAAACTACACCATCCATACCCGCTTGACGGCTCAATTCAGCCAAACGAACAACCGCTTCATCAATCGGCAGGTTTATGCCGGTTTCAGCCAGCTCTGACTGGGTTATACTGGTTAAAACTGTTACTGCAATCAATAATGGAGGCTGACTATAATTGCTGACGGCTTCGGCTGCAGCTTCCATCATTCTGCGGCCTCCCGAAGCATGCATGTCTACCATCCATACACCCATATCAGCGGCCACCTTACAGGCAGAAGCAACAGTATTGGGAATGTCGTGATATTTCAAATCCAGAAATATTCGATAGCCTTGCAACACCAATTGTTCCACCAGATACCGTCCGGTAGCGGTAAACAACTCTTTGCCGATTTTGAGTTGACATAAATCTGGTTCCAGCTGCTGCACAAAATCAAGCGTTTTTTCCGCACTGGCAAAATCCAGCGCCACAATAACTGGCTTAGCTGGTTGATTAATCAACGTGGTATCTAGCATTAATGGATTCATACTTTATATAGAAAAAAATTACAAAATAATAAGGACCAGTTAGCTTGTCAGAAGAGGCTTATCAATCTGAATGGTTCTGCTTATAAAAAAGATAACTAAACGCTAAGTCTGCTTAGACCAATCCGTTTCAGCTTGCAAACTATATATCAATGCGGTTTGGCGTAAACGTTTCCCATTTATTGCAGGCTGGGCAATGCCAGAAAAACACTTGTGATTTGAAATGGCAGTGTCGGCAACGATACATCACAGATTTTTGCATCTGCATTCCCACTACCGAACGCATCATATCCACTTCCGCCTTCCATTTCGGGTTTATACTATTCTGCAAAACCCCGAGCAAACGATAAGTTCCCGTGAGTGTAGGTTTGCGCCGTACCAAATCAATCACAATCTCCGTAGCTTTGTCTTCACCATATATAGGTACTGACTTTTCATAAATCACACCGGATAAATCCAACTGAGGAAAGGTCTGGGCAAATCCAATCAAAACTTCAATACCGTCGGCAGCTTTATGTAAACCATCATAAGCATCATACAGCCGCTCACCTACCTGACTCAGATACTCATAATTTTGCTTTTCTATTGCACTATAAGCATCTATCGCGGCCTGATAATTATGTTGTTTCAGCTCTACATCACCCAAAATCATATTCGCACGGCAGCATTTACGGTTTACCGCCAAAGCCTGAAAAATATATTCGCGCGCTTTATTGTATTCCGAATGGTATAAAGCCAGCTGAGCCAGCTCACAATAAAACTGGGCAATTTCAAACTGATATGTCTGATCACCAGTGCTTAACTCTTCAGCAAGTTTAATTGCTTTTTCCCAGTCGCGATCCTGCTGATAGATATTCAGTAGAATTTGTCGTGCCTGCCGAGCCTTACTGCCATCAAGCAAACCAACCAATATTTGTTCTGCACGATCTACTAGTCCGGCCGCCTGATAGTCTTGTCCGAGCTCAAAAGCAACAGTATCTCGTCGTTCTGCGATGGTTTCTGGTAATTCAAGCAAGCTTTGATGCAGAGCAATGGCTTTATCGTTTTCTCCACGCTGGCGATACAGCTTACCTAGTGTCAGATGCAGTTCATATGTACTCTGTCTGGCATCATTCTGCTGATCCACTACTTCAGCAAGCTCACGTACCGCAACCGCACTTTTGTGTTCCGCCAGCGCATCCAAACTTTTGTAAAATCCTTCTGGAATAGCTTTTGCTTGTTTCAGCACAGCACGCATATCAACACGTGCCGCAAACCAACCCATGGCAAAAAATACCGGTAATAGAAAAACCGGCGCCAGCCACATCCAAAAATCATTGCTATCCATGCTGATTATTTACCTTCTGCTCTTCAGAATGATTTTGGCCGTTCACACCAGCATTAGTGGCAATAGTTTCAGTATGGACTGACTGACTGGCAGCTTTTGTTTGCTTATCAATTTTAACCTGCAATTGATTAACCTTACTGCGCAGTCTTAACAGACGACCAAACATAGCAAACACCCCAAAAACCGCACCAATAATAAAAAATATCAGCAACAGTACAATCAGCGGTAAATTCAGCATCTGCCCAGGCAGATAATTAAATGTAATCAGTTGTGTGTTACTTACAGCCAGTAACAGCAAAGCCAGTAGCACCACTATCTTTATTAATGTGTAAATAATCTTCATACCTGTCTACCCCGTAATGTACTGTTTTCAGAAAAAACAATCATATGCCAGATAACAGCCTGTTTAGCCGAGAAACAACACAGTTTAAACGATTTCACGGCTTTTTAGCAAAAGCAGCCCATGTTTTCAGCATTGGCAAGCAAAACAGGCAGTGTATAATATTTATGTTTACATAAAGTAACAGCAACCACTGGCTAAAGCTAAGACCTTAGGCTGTTGTTACATTGATTCTTGCACTGCCCAAGTCTTAGACCCAGTTTTGCCCTATCCCATGCAGAGCTGAGTTTCGGCCACGCAGCTTAATGTCTTATTTTGGAGAAGTTTTACTATGTCTATGGCCGATCGCGACGGTTTTATCTGGTTTAACGGTAATCTTGTCGACTGGCGAAATGCCCAAACACACGTTTTAACACACACATTACATTATGGCATGGGCGTATTCGAGGGTGTCCGTGCCTACGAAACCTCAAAAGGTGCCGCTATATTCAGATTGCAGGATCACACTAAACGCCTGTTTAATTCGGCTAAAATTACCGGCATGCACCTGCCCTATACACAAGAACAGATTAATCAGGCTCACATTGAGGTAGTAAAGGCCAACAAACTGTCCTCCTGCTATTTCCGCCCTATGGCTTTTTATGGTTCTAACAAACTGGGGGTAGCTCCGGATCAGAATGATGTACAAGTCATAGTAGCAGCTTGGCCATGGGGTGCTTATCTTGGTGAAGAAGGCATGCAGCGTGGTATCCGCGTGCAAATCAGTTCATTTACCAGACATCACCCTAATATCACCATGATTAAAGCCAAGGCAAATGGCAACTACATGAATTCTATTATGGCCAATACCGAAGCCACCCGTAATGGCTACGATGAAGCCATTATGTTAGATGCTAACGGATTTGTAGCAGAAGGTTCAGGTGAGAATGTCTTTATTATCAATGATGGTAAACTTTACACGCCAGCACTGGATGCCGCACTCGATGGCATTACACGTCGTACTGTAATGGCCATTGCTGCAGATATGCAGTTAACGGTATCTGAAAAACGCATTACCCGTGATGAAGTTTATTGTGCCGATGAAGTATTCTTTACTGGTACCGCAGCTGAAGTTACCCCTATCCGTGAAGTTGATGGACGCACAATCGGCTGCGGCGCACGTGGCCCCCTGACTACTGAAATCCAGCAGCGATACTTCGACATCGTTCACGGCAAAAATGCTAAATATGAATCATGGTTAACCTATATTGACTAAAACTCAGCCAGCAGGCCTGAATAAAGGTATTTCCGCCTATCAAGCCTGCTGGATTTTTTTGTCTTATTGCCGATGTAAGGAAAATATAATGAGTCATTCAGCTCCATCTATGATCACCATCACTCCGCATGATTTACCGCTGATATGCACCGGACCAGAAAACGAAACTTGGAACGGTCATCCACGCGTATTCTTACCTATTCAGTCAAACAGCAGCATAGAATGCCCATATTGCGGCCAGCATTATCATCTGAATGGGATTGCTGAACAGCACCATTGATAAATAATTATTCTGCATAGTAGTGTCAATATTAATCAACCGCGGGTATTGTGGTACAGTAATTACTAATTTTTCACTCAAGCAATGCAAGCATAAGAAGGATTTGTCATGACAGAAACCACACACAGCCGTCTGATCATTCTCGGTTCCGGACCTGCCGGCTATACCGCAGCCGTATACGCTGCCCGTGCTGGATTGAATCCTACTCTGATTACCGGTATGGCACAGGGTGGTCAGCTGATGACAACTACAGAAGTTGATAACTGGCCGGCAGATGTGAATGGCGTACAGGGTCCAGAACTGATGGAACGCTTTCTGGCTCACGCTGAACGTTTCGGTACCAAGATAGTTTTCGATCACATTAATCAGGTACAGTTGCAGCAGCGTCCATTTACTCTCACCGGTGATATGGGTACATATAGCTGTGACGCATTAATTATTGCTACCGGTGCATCGGCCAAATATCTCGGCTTACCTAGTGAAGAAGCATTTGCCGGCCGTGGCGTTTCCGCCTGCGCCACCTGTGACGGATTTTTCTATAAAGATCAGGATGTAGCAGTGGTAGGTGGTGGTAATACAGCCATTGAAGAAGCACTCTATTTAGCCAATATCGCCCGTACTGTAACCGTCATTCACAGGCGAGAAAGTTTCCGTGCCGAAAAAATCATGATTGATAAGCTACTGGAACGGGAAAAAGAAGGCAAAATTATTCTGAAACTCAATGCCAATGTAGACGAAATTCTGGGTGACGATTCTGGCGTCAACGCAGTAAGAATCAACTATACAAACAATGAAAGTGAGCTTCTGGCCGTAAACGGCATTTTCATTGCCATCGGTCACCAACCCAATACCCAGATTTTTAAAGGCCAGCTGGATATGGATGCCACCGGATATCTCATTACCAAAGGAGGCAATGAAGGTAATGTGGGTGCTACCAATATTCCAGGTGTATTTGCTGCTGGCGACGTAAAAGATCACATATACCGTCAGGCCATTACCAGCGCCGCTTCCGGCTGTCAGGCAGCTCTGGATGCAGACCATTATCTTTCCGGCTTAAGCAGCTAATAATTTTTTCAGATATTACCGGCCTATCGGCGTAGTAGCCTGCGGCCGGTTTTAAAGTTTCTACTCTATACTAGCATTTCGCCTAAAAGTAAATATTAGTTATAATGCGGGCTTTAAGCTAACACAAATCACGTTCAAGGATAATAAATATGGGCTTTTTGCAAGGCAAAAAAATCCTCATCACAGGTATGATATCGGAACGCTCTATTGCCTATGGTATTGCCAAAGCCTGTCACGAACAGGGTGCGGAACTGGCCTTCACCTATGTCGTAGACAAACTCGAAGAACGGGTACGTAAAATGGCAGCCGGCCTTGGCTCAGAACTGGTATACCGCTGCGATGTGCAGAGTGATGATGAAATCAATCAGTTATTTTCTGACCTCGGTCAGAGCTGGTCGCAACTAGACGGACTGGTACATGCCATTGCTTTTGCACCCAAAGAGGCTTTAAACGGTGATTTTCTCGATAGCATTACCCGTGAAGCCTTTATGACAGCCCATGAAGTATCTGCCTATAGTCTGCCTGCACTGGCCAAAGCGGCACGCCCGTTAATGACTGGTCATAACAGTGCCATTCTGGCGTTGACCTATCTTGGTGCAGTTCGTGCCATTCCTAATTATAACGTAATGGGTATGGCTAAAGCTTCGCTGGAAGCTGGTATCCGCTTTACTGCCGCTTGTCTGGGACAGGAGGGTATCCGCTGCAATGGCATTTCTGCCGGCCCGATTAAAACCCTGGCTGCCTCTGGTATTGCCAATTTCAGCCGCCTGCTGTCCCACGTTTCAGCACAAAACCCAATTCGCCGGAATATTACCATTGAAGAAGTGGGCAATACGGCAGCTTTTCTGTTATCCGATTTAGCTACTGGCATCACTGGAGAAATCACCTATGTTGACGGTGGCTACAGCATCAATGCATTGGGTGTACCGGAAGATCTAGTCAGTACCCACAATAACGCTTAATTAACAAAAGCTTGTTTCAAGCTGCCTGAATTCAGAATCAGGCAGCTTTTATTATTTTTACACTGCATAACGCTTTCCCTGCATGCCGGCTGGTTTAATCGCGCTAATATAAATACGCAAGTATTTCATTTATAAGCCAACCATGGAGGCAAATATGAAATTTTTAGAACAGTTCAAAGCTTTTTTAATGCGAGGTAATGTCATTGATCTCGCTGTTGGTATGGTAGTCGGTACTGCATTTACCAATATGGTTAAATCATTGGTTGACGATGTAATCATGCCCCCTATTGGCTTACTAATTGGCGGAGTAGATTTTTCCAATTTGTTCTTTACCTTGCGTGATGGTTCCAAAGCCCCCGGCCCTTACGAGACACTGGGTGCCGCTCAGGCAGCCGGAGCCGTGACCATTAATATCGGTTTATTTATTAATACAGTTATTAGCCTGATTATCGTTGGCTTTGCTATTTTTATGGTGGTAAAAGGGATCAATCGTCTGCATAAAAGCCCACCACAGCAAAGCCATACCAAGCAATGTCCTGAATGCTGTACCGAAATTCCGCTTGAAGCAAAACGTTGTCCGAATTGCACTTCTGAGTTAAATTAATTTAAAAGATTAATCAGTATCCAAACCTAGTGTACACTGCACACAATTAATTAATTGATTCATACCCGATATGCAAAAGCTACATAAACCCTGTAGCTTTTTTTGCGCCGAAACCAAATGAGCATATTGCACGCCACAATGACACCAGATTTGCCTCAATAGTTGTCATCACATTTAAATGCTCATGTAAATTGTTTTGCCAGAATAAATCAATCAGACCAACAGGAACAACAATGCAGAATCAGCCCACTCCATTTTATAACCCTCTTCTAAGCTATGAAGAAAACTATCAGCAAGGTCCTTTTGGTGCATTCAGTCAGACACCACCATCTCTACCAGAGAAAAAGCAGCCAGAAACTTTTCTAAATCTGGAAGTGAATTTGCCTTTCGGTATTCCTGCAGGTCCATTACTGAATGCCAGCTTTATCAAAGCAGCATTTAACTATGGTTTTGATTTATGCGTGTACAAAACCGTACGTAGCCGTGCACATGCCAGCCATCCCTTACCTAATGTATTATCGGTGCACCCTGAGAACCAATTGTCTGCCGGCGTAGATACAGTTTTGGCTGATACCAATTACACCACGCCGTTATCAATTACTAATTCTTTTGGCGTGCCTTCCTTTAATCCTGATATCTGGCAGCCTGATATGGCTGCAGCTGTAAATGCGGCACATAAAGGGCAATTTGTGATTGGCAGTTTTCAAGGCACCGCAGGTAATGAAGCCAGTATCGAAAAAGATTATGCCAAAACTGCCCTTCTCGTAGCAGAAACAAAAGCCCCCATATTGGAGGCCAATTTAAGCTGCCCCAATGAAGGGGTAAACCAATTATTGTGCTTTGATTTTCCTAAGGTCGAACGCATAGCCAAGGAAATCAAAAACGCCGTACCTGATAAACCCCTATTTCTTAAACTTGCTTATTTTGCTAATGATGAAGCTATTTACCCGCTGCTGCACGTATTGGACGGTGTGGTAGATGGCTACAGTACCATCAACACATTGTCAGCCAGGCCGGTAAATGCAGATGGAGAACCAGCGTTGGGACAAAACCGGCCTACAGGCGGGGTTTGTGGTGATGCTATTCGCTGGGCGGGCTTAGAAATGGTAGAACGTTTGCACAGATTAAGAACCCGACTAAATAATCACTTTGCCATAATCGGCGTAGGTGGTGTCAGCAATGCAGAGCATTATCTGGCTTATCGAGCAGCCGGAGCTGATGCAGTGATGAGTGCAACCGGTGCGATGTGGAACCCTCAACTGGCTTTGCAGATAAAAAACAGTCTGAATAAATAAATAATTGCCGGTAACTTGATTAAGCTTACCGGCATTTTTATATCGATCCTTATTTCAGCGACAGATACGATAAGGTTCATCCATGATGACAAAATCTTTTTCTTCAAGAGCTTCAGCAATCCACTCAGCCACCGCTTCGGTAGTACATATAGTTTCAATGTAATGGTTCAGAACGTTTGAAACAGGTATCTGATATCCTTTTAATCTCAAGCATATCGGAGCATAAAATGCATCTGCAATGCTAAAATCACCAAACAGATACGGGCTATCAGATTTTGCAAGCAAAGATGATAAATGATTATCTAAAAAATTGATTTCATCTCTGAGTGTTGGAAAATCACGAAGTTTTATCTGTCCGATTTCAGGTAAGACTGCCTCAATATTCATAGCTAAATGCTGGCGTATATGACTATAACCACTGTGCATTTTGGCCGTTACGCTTCTTGCTTTTGCGCGAATTTTATAATTTTGAGGCCATAAAGGAAGTTGAGGATGCCGTTCGGCCAGATATTCGCAGATAGCAAGAGAATCGCTTATCACCAGTTCATTATCTGATAAAATCGGTACCGTACCATAAGGATTCAATGGCAAAATGGTTTGTTTGAACTTTGAATCGGCATCGAAGTTGTCAAAACGCACCATTATTTCTGTAAAATCTATCTGAAAATGTTTCATCACTAGCCAAGGTCGCATAGACCAAGTTGAATAATTTTTATTACCGATATAAAGAGAATAGCTCATCGCTTATGTTTTCCTTATAGAAAAATTTTTGTCAAAATAATTAATTTATTTACCTATTTTTTCTACTATATTAGAACATTTATACCATAAACAATGAAAGCCGAATCTTTCACCCTAATGCATAAATTCGGTACAATAAGAACTCAAATTTATTAGTCTTTACAACAGTCACACATACATGCTCAGCTATCGTCATGCATTTCACGCCGGTAATCATGCCGACATTCTAAAACATTATTGTCTGATATCAGTTCTAGAATATTTTAAGCTTAAAGACAAAGCATATTGCTATATAGACACCCATGCTGGAGCAGGTCTATACAGCCTGAACAGCAAAGAGGCTCAAAAAGTAGGCGAATACCGTGAGGGAATTAAAAGAATTTTAGATGAAGAAAATCTGGATGCCAGTCTGCAAACTTTCCGTGAAGTAGTTATAGCCAGCCTACCAGATACAAAAAATTATTATTGTGGTTCACCATGGCTTGCTCAGGCAGTGGCTCGCGAACAAGATCGTCTGAGACTGTTTGAATTACATCCAACAGATGCAGAATTATTACGAAGTAATATGCGCAATATAAAATTGCCCAACCGAGCTCAGGTCTTTTGTGATGATGGATTCAAGGGTTTATTGTCAATGCTGCCGCCACCAAGCCGTCGCGCAGTAGTATTAATCGATCCACCCTATGAAGTGAAACATGATTATCAGCAGGTTGTGGATACACTTAAAGCTGCAATAAAAAAATTTTCTAACGGCTGTTATATGGTCTGGTATCCTTGTCTGAGCAGCGCAGAAAGCCAGAAGTTGCCTATAAAACTGCAAAAACTTGTTCCAGATAATTTTGTGCAAGCAGAACTTCACGTTAAATCCCCGCAGCCAGACGGTTTTGGTATGCATGGCAGTGGAATGTTTATTATTAATCCGCCTTACACCCTGCCTCAGCAATTAGCAGAAGTTTTACCAGCATTAACCCAGCTACTGGCACAGGATAACAGTGCCCATTTTGTTTTACAGTCTCACATTGCCTGAAAATCATCTGCTTATCAGTCAAGCAAACAAGGCTACTGTATAATGGCCTAGAATTTTAAAAGGGAGTATTTGCATGTCCGTTTTACTGTCTGATTATTTGTATCAGCAACAACAAAACTATGCAGTCACACCATTATTACCTGAAGTTATCACCAGCATCAGCAATGCGTGTCTACTCATCAACCGCGAAATCCGCTTAGGTGCACTGGATAATATATTGGGTAGTGCCCATACTGGCAATATTCAGGGCGAGGAGCAGAAAAAGCTGGATGTACTGTCCAACCGGATAATGATTGACACATTGTCTTCCAATCCAGCTATCGCCGGTCTGGCCAGTGAAGAAGAAGATTCCTTTGTAAGTGCTAATAGCGATGGTCAATTTCTGGTTCTCTTTGACCCACTTGATGGCAGCTCCAATATTGATGTCAATATTTCCATCGGTACCATATTTTCGGTGCTGGCAAAACCCTCTGGTGCCCTGACTACCGAAAGCTTTTTACAGTGCGGCCGTCAGCAGCTGGCCAGCGGCTATGTTCTGTATGGTCCACAGACCATACTGGTACTGACGCTGAAACATGGCATCGCCATGTTTACCCTGAATGAACAAAACCAGTTTCAGCTGACACAGGAAAATCCGCAAATACCAGCCACTACAGCGGAATTTGCTATCAATATGTCCAATCAGCGACACTGGCAGCCGGCAATGCAGAAATACATAGCCGAACTGCTAGCTGGTAAAACCGGCAACCGCGGTAAAGACTATAATATGCGTTGGGTTGCATCCATGGTAGCGGAAGTGCATCGTATTCTAATGCGCGGCGGTATCTTTACTTACCCGCAGGATAATCGTAATCCTGACAAGCCAGGCAAGCTGAGATTAATGTATGAAGCTAATCCCATGAGTCTGTTAATTGAACAGGCACAGGGTGCGGCCACTGATACCAAACAAAATATTCTTGATATCCAGCCATATGGACTACACCAGCGAGTTGCTGTCGTACTTGGTAGCAAAGAAGAAGTGGATTACGTCACTGCCATGCATCAAGCAAATTAACCATTGCAGCTAAAAGCTGCAACTTTTTGTTTCACTCCCGTCTGGAGATTTCCATGATTAAATTAACTACCAATTTCGGCGTTATCGGCATCGAATTAGACCATGACAAAGCACCGAAAACCGCAGCCAACTTCGAACGCTATGTACGTGAAGGTTTCTATGATGGCACCATTTTTCACCGTGTAATCGATGGTTTCATGATACAAGGTGGCGGTTTCGACAAAGACATGCAACAAAAACCTACACATGAACCAATTGAGAATGAAGCAAATAATGGCCTGAAAAATGACCAATATACCATCGCTATGGCACGCACCATGCAGCCTCACTCAGCCAGCGCACAATTTTTTATCAATGTAAAAGACAATGACTTCCTGAATCACACCAAACCTGATTTACACGGCTGGGGTTATGCCGTATTCGGTAAAGTGGTTGAAGGACAGGATGTAGTTGATAAAATCAAAAGTGTTAAAACTGGTAATCATGGTGGCCATCAGGATGTACCTGTAGAAAATGTAGTAATTGAAAAAGCTGAAATTGTTTAATCAGCACAACAAAAAAGCAGCCATGACCGGCTGCTTTTTTAATATAGATATGCGTATAAAATTATAGAATTAAAATTTTGAACGCACAAAAATACCCAATCTTTCAACAGACAGGGTATTTTATTTTTACCTATTTATTGTAGCGGTTTCATATTCATTACTTCCATAAGGAAGTTTGTAAAAGCCGGATTGGCTGGTTTAGAACGCATTACCGGCCAACGCTGCTGCCAGCCAGACAAAGCATTCTGTATATAGGCCTTGGATTGTGCAGTATCAATTGTACCCTGCTGACTTTCCACTGCACTACGCAAATAAATGGCAAACATGTCATCGTCTACCATATTATGTCCTACCTGAGCCAAACGAAACTGATCCAGCAATTGTGCGGCCTGCACTTTGGTTATGCTACCCTGTGAAACCTGAAAACTTAAACGGGTAGCCTCATCGCGGATTTTGGCTACATCAGACCAGTGGCTGCTGGCCAGATGATACTCATTATTTACCGCAGTGCCGTCAACTACCTGTACCGGTTTGACTTCTTTATTTGCCTGCTTCGCGGATAAAGGTACATCTACAGATGAACAACCACCTAAAAAGGCTGCTACGACACATAATGCTAATGTTTTTTTCATCATTTGTTTACTCAACGTATATTGCTTAAAACAAAAATAAAAGCTAGCTAGCTTGAGCGTGTGGCTGTACATGATATCAGAAAAGAGGGTGTAAGCGACGCCTTTTGCTTCTCCAATGGTAAAGTTCCGAATATATACACATGCTGGCCTTTACATTTACACAGTTTATAAACAGATTTAAATAACTGATTTTTTTATGGATTTATAGAATTAAATCACTAAAAATTATTTCCTTCAATTTTATTAATTAATACAATATTTGTTTCATAAATAAATACACCGTCTATTTCTGATTTATGAACTAAACAAGAACCAACATGTTTTTTTATGTATATAACCATTCTCTTTTTTAGGAATGAATATTATCGAATAATTTATAATCAATATAAGGATGGATAATTGACACAGGTGCCATATATCATTTCCCCCAAAATTATGAATCTTAACTGAAGCAATGACATATAATTTATTTTTATAGTCTTTAGTTTTTATAATACGAATACATAAACAAACATCGAGATGATGATCCCTTATTGTTAAGGTAAGTGTATCCTTTTGTTTTTCAATAATTGTGAAAAATGGACTTTACTGCCTATGTCCGGCTCTGTTTCTTCCAATTTATTGAATCTATTAATTGGGTTGATTCCGACTCTTTTTTCCAAAAAATCTCTCATTTTAGAAAACCCTGCCAACCATTTGGGTTGGTGGAAAGTCATCAATCAATTCATAAGCTTCGTAGACAGTGACATTTTTGCAGACTTCCAAAGACTGGTAGCTTAAATAATCAACCTTTTCGTCTACTAATGTTATGTTACTCAATAAACCATTGAATCCTTCTAAAGAAAGCTTTTGTTTTTTTCATAAGACAATTAATTTTTTATGCTGCTTTTGTTTCAGAAGTTAGTAAAAAAAATATACTTTTATTTATAATATTTGTATCACAGCCTAGACTGCATAAAAAAAACCGAACCTTTTTTTCCGGTTCGGTTGCAATCATAGGGTTAAAACTTAGGCTAAATCTGCGAACAATGGCGTAGAAAGATAGCGTTCACCATAAGAAGGAATCAATACCACAATTAGTTTATTTTTGTTTTCCGGTCTAGCTGCCAGTTGCAAGCCTGCCCATACCGCTGCACCAGATGAAATTCCCACTAAAATACCTTCTTTGGAAGCCATTGCACGAGCAGTGTCAAAACAAACATCATTTGGTACCTGAATAATGCCATCATAAACATGGGTATTGAGGATTTTAGGTACAAAACCGGCACCAATGCCCTGTATCGGATGTGGTCCTTTGCAGCCACCAGACAATACGGCAGAAGCTTCGGGTTCTACAGCATATACTTCAACTTCAGGTTTTTTTTCTTTTAAAACTTCGCCTACGCCAGTGATAGTACCACCCGTACCAACACCAGCAACAAAAATATCTACTTTACCATCAGTATCGTGCCAAATTTCCTGTGCAGTAGTTTCACGATGAATTTCTGGGTTTGCCGGATTTTCAAACTGCTGTGGCATAAAATATTTCTGCGGATCTGAATCCACAAAAGCTTGTGCACGTGCAATCGCGCCAGACATGCCTTCTGCTCCGGGTGTTAACACCAGTTCAGCACCGTATGCACGCAATAGCATGCGCCGTTCCTTACTCATGGTTTCCGGCATAGTAATAATTAATTTATATCCACGTGCAGCACATACCATTGCCAGTCCAATACCGGTATTACCACTGGTTGGTTCCACAATCACCGTATCAGAATGAATCTTACCCGCCTTTTCTGCCGCATCAATCATGCTAGCTGCAATTCTGTCCTTGACACTGTTGCCGGGATTAAAAAATTCCAGTTTAACCACCACTTTGCCCGGTAAACCGGCACTCAGACGGTTGAGTTGTACCAGCGGGGTGTTACCAATCAGGTCAGTGATGCTAGAGGCGATATTCATTGTCTATCCTTTGTTATGAGAAACTGCATTGATTATCATCATAGATTAAAACCACTATCATCCTAAATAATTTATCAGTGGGTTAATACAATTAATATTTATATAGGCGGTGATAAAGGGAATTTCTGCTGAAATATAATTTTTTCTGATTATTACCTTAGAATGAGGTGATTAATTATAGCAGTAAGCCGCTGAATAATTCATATAAATTCTCTGAAGATGGCCAATTCAAGTAGTTCAACCGCCAAAGCTTAAGTTTGTATTTCAATTGTCATTTAAAAAGGACCACCTTTGCGGTAGTCCTTTTATTAGCTACAGATAAAATGCCGGTATTAAGCATCTACCTTAGCTGCTACATCTACATAATCCTGAATTTCATTGAAGTTCATATAGCGATAAATTTCAATGCCTTTATCATTAATAATGGCAATATTTTCGCGGTATTCATCGATGTTCGGGATATGTCCGAGTTTAGAGCAAATTGCCGCCAGCTCTGCTGAGCTCAGATAAACTTGCGTATTCTTACCTAATCGGTTTGGAAAGTTACGAGTCGAAGTGGAAACTACAGTAGAACCTTCACGTGCCTGCGCCTGATTACCCATACACAAAGAACAGCCCGGCATTTCCATCCGAGCACCTACTCGACCCAAGATACCATAATAGCCTTCATCAGAAAGTTCTTTGGCATCCATTTTGGTTGGAGGAGCCACCCACAGACGTACAGGTAAATCTGTTTTACCGTCTAACAAAGTGGAGGCTGCACGATAATGACCAATATTAGTCATGCAGGAGCCAATAAATACTTCATCAATATGTGTACCTGCCACATCAGACAAAGTTTTTACATCATCAGGGTCGTTCGGGCAGGCTAGAATCGGCTCTTTGATTTCATCCATATTGATATCAATAATGGCAGCATATTCTGCATCCGCATCTGCTTCGAGTAATTTCGGTTCAGCCAACCATTGTTCCATTTTCTGAATACGGCGTTTCAGCGTACGTGCATCCTGATAGCCATCGGCAATCATATTTTTTAAGAGCACTATATTGGATTTCAAATATTCTTCAATCGGCTCTTTATGCAGTTTCACTGTACAGCCGGCAGCAGACCGTTCCGCAGAAGCATCAGTCAGCTCGAATGCTTGCTCTACTTTCAAATCCGGCAAACCTTCAATTTCCAGAATACGACCGGAGAAAATATTCTTCTTACCTGCTTTAGCAACGGTAAGAAGTCCTTCTTTTATAGCCTGCAAAGGAATGGCATTTACCAAATCTCGCAGAGTGATACCCGGCTGCATTTTACCGGAGAAGCGTACCAATACTGATTCAGGCATATCCAATGGCATCACGCCAGTAGCCGCAGCAAATGCTACCAAACCAGATCCAGCAGGAAAAGAAATACCCAGAGGGAAACGTGTGTGTGAATCACCGCCAGTACCCACCATATCCGGCAACAGCATCCGATTTAGCCATGAGTGAATAATTCCGTCACCAGGACGCAAAGCCACACCGCCACGGGAAGACATAAATACTGGCAATTCCTTGTGGGTTTTGACATCCACTGGTTTAGGATAGGCTGCGGTATGGCAGAAAGATTGCATCACCAAATCAGCACTAAAGCCCAGACAAGCCAGGTCTTTCAGTTCGTCTCGTGTCATCGGGCCGGTAGTATCCTGCGAACCGACAGTAGTCATTCGTGGTTCACAATAGGTACCCGGACGAATACCCTGTCCTTCCGGCAAGCCGCAAGCACGGCCAACCATTTTTTGTGCCAAACTAAATCCAGCTGTGCTCGGTGCAGGAGCCTGTGGTAAACGAAATACGTCAGAATGTCCCAGACTTAATGCGTCACGAGCTTTTGCAGTCAGACCGCGGCCAATTATCAGATTAATGCGGCCACCGGCCTGTACTTCATCTAGAATAACCTGAGATTTAAGCTCAAATTCGGCGACAGTTTCGCCATTTTTGATAATTTTTCCTTCATAAGGCAGAATATCCACTACATCGCCCATGTCGAGTTTGGATACATCTACTTCAATCGGTAACGCACCTGAATCTTCCTGTGTATTAAAGAAAATTGGCGCAATTTTGCCACCTAAACATACTCCACCAAACCGTTTATTCGGTACATACGGAATATCTTGACCGGTATGCCAGATTACAGAATTAGTAGCTGATTTACGTGATGAGCCAGTACCTACAACATCACCAACGTAAGCCACCAGATTACCCTTGGCTTTCAACTCAGCTAATTGTTTAATTGGGCCTACTTCACCTGGTTTATCTGGATGTATGCCTTCACGTGGATTTTTAAGCATAGCCAGTGCATGTAGCGGAATATCCGGCCGGCTCCATGCATCCGGTGCCGGTGACAAATCGTCAGTATTGGTTTCACCAACTACTTTGAATACGGTAACAGTGATTTTTTCCGGTACTTTTTCACGAGAAGTAAACCATTCAGCATTAGCCCATGACTCTATTACTTCTTTTGCATACCGGTTACCGGCTCGCATTTTTTCTTCCACATCGTGGAAAGCATCAAACATCAGCAAAGTATGTTTTAAAGCATTTGCCGCAGTAGCCGCCAACTCTTCATTATCCAGAAACTCAATCAGAGGCTGAACGTTGTAACCACCCAACATGGTACCCAGTAGCTCTACCGCAAACACGGGCGTGATTAATGGACTACTTACGGTTTTCTCCGCAATAGCACCCAGAAAAGATGCTTTGACCTTAGAAGCATCATCTACACCAGGCGGCACTCGATGTGACAGTAAATCAACCAGAAATTTTTCTTCCCCTTTGGGAGGATTTTTTAGTAATTCAACCAACTCTTCTGTTTGCTTCGCTGTTAGCGGCAGAGGCGGAATACCCAGTGCTTCACGTTCAGCGGCGGCTGCGCGGTAGGCTTCTAACATCTTGAACATCCTTAATGTAATGGTTTTTTAAGTTTTTCTTGTAGATTTATTATGCATTACTGCTGCAATAATATGAATGATAACCGAAAACAGGGGCGATTGAAACAATTTGTAGTGTGATGTAGTCAATATTAGAAAATGTAAAGATTAAAATAAAAGCAGCCCGTTACAGGCTGCTATAGAGTAATAAAAATGAATACAATCATGGTGATTTCACATTGATTACACCATTTTAATATTTCAAACTTTCTGAAAAATCTTAGAAACGATTTCTCTTCTTACCACTGGCATTTTTGCGCAAGCTTGAGCCCACCTGACTATACTGGCTGCGACCGGTAGGATTTTGCAAAGCCGGCTGATTTAGTCTGGCCTGCTCATAAATCGGCATAACTTCCGGCAGCATTTTTTTCAGAGAGCTAATGCGTGCATTATTGCTCGGATGGGTAGACAAAAGGCTAGTACCACTATTGTTGCCCAAAACCTTATTCATTTTCTCCCATACTGTTATGGCAGCATTGGGGTTGTAGCCCGCCTGTGCCATTAGCCTCAGACCGCCTGCATCTGCCTGAGATTCCTGATAACGGGAAAAAGGTAAAGTCAGGCCATATTGACTTAGCACATCTTTATACACACCGACATTATCTGCATTGGCACCGGTTTTAGATTGCACCACTGCACTGCCTACTTCCAATGCCACGCTAGTCAAAATTTGCTGGCCAGCAGCTTTTTTACTGTGCTCCTGCAATGCATGTGTCATTTCATGCCCAATAATCGCAGCAATTTCATCATCGGTTAAATTCAGACGATCAACAATGCCTGTATACACCACCATTTTACCGCCTGGCATGGCAAAAGCATTTGCTTCATCACTACGGATAACATTAAGCTGCCAGTCAAAAGGAACTCCAGTAGTGTTTGCTTGATTGGCGTATGGTACCAGTCGTTGAAATACATTGCGTACCCTTCTGGCAACAGGTGTGTTGGTTTCAATCACCCCTTCTGCTTTAGCCTTACCAATCATCTGAGTATAGCTTTTGGCCGCACTGCTATTTAGAGTCTGGGTGTCATAGCCCATCACATCAGCCACCTGCGCACATCCACTTACAGCTATAAGCATGGCAGCCAGTGTAATTAGTTTAGATTGCCGTTTGATTGAATACATGATTTATCCACGGTAATACAACTGGTTGAAAAAATATCACTTTTTAATGTCTTACATTGAGTAATAAATGTAAAAAATGGTTTTATTATATGGTGTATATTTAATTTTAAAACCACTCTTATAACATGTACGCATAACAACACTTATGCGTATAAAATACCAACAAAGATAAATGGCTCAGATTATCCATCAAAATTAATAATATTCAGCAAATTATTAGTAACATCCGTCTTTACAACAGAACAAATATAACAAAATGATTAGAGCCAGCTTTTTTATACTTGTGTCGCGGTTTTACACCAATATTTGCACGCGGCACCACAAAGGCTACAATGCTATTGATTACCACAGAGATGATGTAAATTACGTGAAAATCCTTATTTTAGGCTGTGGACAAGTAGGTTCGACCATTGCCAGCAATCTGGCCAGAATGCCCAATAATGATGTCACTATTATTGACGTCAATGAAACTGCTTTACAGAAAATCAATCAGCGACTAGACGTACAAACCATTGTCGGCAACGGCGCGTGGCCGTCTGTCCTGTCTACAGCCGGTGCTCAGGATGCTGACATGATTCTGGCTCTGACCCAAAATGATGAAACCAATATGGCTGCCTGCCGAATTGCTTATGCGCTTTTCAATACGCCAAATCGTATTGCCAGAGTACGCTACAGTGATTTCGTTGAATTTGAAACAGGCAACAATCAATACAAAACCAGTTTAGACTTATTTAACATCACCGAAGCCATTAGCCCTGAACAACTTGTAACCGAACAGATAGTTAATTTGCTACTGCATTCTAGTGCCTTACAAATACTGCGATTTGCCAACGACAAAATCCGTTTACTTGTCATCCGCGCTCAAAATGGTGGTATGCTGATTAATCAACCTATTAGTGCACTGAAACAGCATTTGGAAGAAGGCGTGGATTGCCAAATTTGCGCCATCTACCGCAATAACCGTTTGCTGGTTCCCACTGGCAGCACCATCTTGCAGGAAGGTGATGAGGTTTTTGTTTTAACGCCAACTGCTTATTTGGAAAACATTATGCGCGAACTACGTCCAGTTACCAAGAGGACACGTCGCATTATGATTGCCGGTGGTGGCAATATCGGTTACCGCGTGGCTAAACAGCTGGAAGCTAGATTAGATATTAAAATTATCGAACGTAAACAAAATCGTGCAGAATGGCTTGCTGAAAACCTCAACAATTCACTGGTTCTGGTAGGGAATGCTTCGGATGAAAGCCTACTGGAAAACGAATATATTGATGAAATTGATGTATTTTGCGCACTGACCAACGATGATGAAAATAATATCATGTCGGCCATGTTGGCAAAAAACCTCGGAGCCAAACGCGTTATGGCCATTATCAATCGTTCCAGTTACGTGGATTTATTGCAGGGCAGTGCTATCGATATTGTAATTTCACCGCATCTGATTACTATTGGTTCTATTCTGACTCATGTACATTTGGGCGATATCATGGCAGTGTATCCATTACGCCGCGGTTCGGCAGAAGCCATTGAAGTTGTATTGCACGGTGACCGCCATACTTCTAAACTTATCGGCCGCACTATGTCTCAATTACGTTTGCCCGCGGGATGTTATTTTGGCGCGGTAGTACGTAATGAAAATATTACTATGTACCATCAGGATACAGTATTAGAAGATGGAGACCATGTAATCTTTTTCGTGGCTCGGCGCAAAGCGGTGCAGGATCTAGAAAAAATGATTCAGGTTAAACTGGGCTTTTTTGCATAGGCAGCATGTTATGAGCCATTTCAGCAACCGCTTTACTGTGCATCATAAGGCATCAGGTTTCGTCAACAAAATTGCGCCCACCGCTCATATTGTGGCCAAAACCGGTTTTTTATTTTCATTATTGCTACTGGCACCGACGGTAGTCTCATTACTGTACATGGATCATGTGTTTTCAGCATTTGCAGTTACGGCTGCTATTAGCATGAGTGTGTGTGCGCTGACTTGGCTGCTGACGATGCGTTATAACCGTGAACTGCGCCCGCGTGATGGCTATACATTGGTTTTTATGCTATGGATTGGTTTTGCCCTGATTGCTTGCCTGCCCTTTTATATTTATTTGCCCGGACTGGGTTTTACTAATGCCTATTTTGAAGCCATTTCCGGTCTCACCACCACAGGTGCCACCATCATCACCAGTCTGGATACACTTGCCCCGTCACTGAATTTCTGGCGTCATATGCTCAACTGGCTGGGCGGCATGGGGATTATTGTGCTGGCCGTAGCCGTCATGCCGATGCTAGGCGTAGGCGGAACTCAATTATTTAAAGCAGAAATACCGGGTGTAAACAAAGACAGCAAAATGGCACCACGTATTTCAGAAACGGCCAAACGCTTATGGAGCGTTTATGTATTATTTACCTTTGTTACATTGCTGGCCTTACGTCTGGCCGGCATGAGCTGGTTTGATGCGGTTTGTCACGCCATGTCTGCTTTTTCCCTTGGTGGTTTCTCTACACACGACAACAGCATTTCCTATTTTAATTCTGTACCGATTGAAATTATTCTTAGCATTGCCACCATACTAGGTGCTATTAATTTCACTAATCATTTTAATGCGCTACAAAAAAAATCATTACGTTATTACTGGCGTGATGAAGAAGTACGTGTACTACTATTTGTTTTGTTGTTCAGCATCATTGGCATCAGCTTGTATTTGTGGTGGCACAGTTTTTATTCGCTAGGTGAAGCATTTCGATACACGGCTTTCAATTTAATATCTATCGGGCTGGCAAATGGCTATTCCGATACTGATTTTGCCAAATGGCCATTAATCGCCTCCTTATGGATGTTTTTTCTGGCCAACATACTTTCTAATGGCGGATCAGCCGGCGGTGGTATTAAAACAGTTCGTGCGCTTGTGCTGTTTAAATTCAGTTTGCGCGAAATGCTGCTGATGCTGCATCCCAATGCAGTAAGTATGGTTAAAATTAACGGCAGCCATATTCCCGACCGGCGAGCTTTAACAGTGATGGCCTTTGTGTTTGTGTACGTAATCACCATTATATTATTCAGCTTTGCCTTGATGATGAGTGGTATGGATTTTCTGTCTGCCCTGACAGCCGCAATCAGCTGTATCACCAATGCAGGCCCTGGGCTAGGTACTGTGGGTCCAGCCAATAATTTTGCTTTTCTTTCAGACCTTCAGAAGTGGTTATGCATCATCATCATGCTGCTAGGACGTCTGGAAATATTTACCGTCTTTATCTTGTTTACCCCTGCTTACTGGAAAAAATAAAATACAACTTGAGAAAATTTGAAGGAAAAAAATTGATTAAACACTTAAAGATGCTGAAAGCAAAACTGACTAACCAACAACATCTCATTTCCGGCACTTTGCTGCTCCTTACCGCATGCAGCAATCAGCACGAAGTCGCACTTCAACCCATCAACAAAAACAGTGGTCAAGCCATCCTGCCTGGCACGCAAGCCACTGAAGCACCGGACAAAGTCATCAGCAGTTTCCAGCAATATCAAAATGCTCTTAAAGCAGCCAAAAATGGCGATGACATTTTACCGGCTCAGTTTCTGGCTCATCAGCCTGACAGTGCTATGAGCAATAGCATACGCAATAGTTGGTTACAGCAGTTAGGTAAACGTGGCAACTGGACAGTATTCCGCCAGCAATATGATTTTCTGGATAAAAATTTCCGCGATCTGGAAACACGGTGCTATGCCGCACAAGCAGGCATAGATAATGACAATGAGTTATTAGCCAGTTTGAGCATGGAATCCGGCAATCTTCCATTAGGATGCAATCGCTTGCTTGAACAGGCTGCTGCACGTCAAAAAATTAGTGCCCAAAGTGGGTGGCGACGTGTACGCAACCTGTTGGCACTGAATCAAATTACTAATGCACGTAATTTAGCTCAAGCTTTAGGCAGTCCCTTACCAGATCCGTTGGGCAGCAGCACTGGTGGAAGTCAGGGCGCACAAGAAGCTTTACTGTATCAAGTTATCAATAAGGATAATCGCAACAAAGACAGTGCCGCTAGCACCCTAGAGCAACTTTCAGCCAGTCTCACCAAAGAACAAATTGGCTTCGGCTGGGCGCAATTGGGGCTGGCTCAAGCAAATAGTCTCAATTCTGCTAAAGCTCTGAATTATTTTGACCGAGCCACCCCAGCACAGATGAATAACGAAATGTGGGAATGGTATGCTCGCTCAGCACTGCGTCTGCAGCGCTGGCAAAAACTTAATAGCATCATCCTCAGCATGCCAACAGCGCTACAGCAGCAAGTTACGTGGCAATATTGGCTGGCTCGCAGTTACCGCTCATTGGGGCAAAATAGTCAGGCGAACGCCATATTCCAAAAAACAGCTCAACGCGGACATAATTTTTATGCGTTGCTAGCTAAAGAAGCTTTGGGCAGCAAAGCCAACACCAGCAGCACTGTGGGCAAAAGCAGCCAGCAAGTTCAGAACAGAATAGCAGCTGACGGTAATATCCACCGTGCGCTGACATTATTTAAAACCGCACAAGCAGAAAATAACTGGCCAATGCGCCGACTGGCTCAGCAAGAATGGCGTTATGCTACACGTAACTTCAACGACGACACCCAAATCGCAGCTGCCACCCTTGCAGAAAACAATGGTTTTTATGAAATGGGAATTTACAGTGCAGACAAAGCGGATAACCTCCTCAACTACGAATTGCGTTATCCGGCGCCATTTAAAGAGCTCGCCGTACCATTTGCTCAAGAAGCCGGTATAGACCCTGCGTGGGTATATGGCTTAATCCGTCAGGAAAGCCGCTTTATGATCGGCGCCCGCTCCAACGTTGGTGCAGCCGGCCTGATGCAAGTGATGCCGGCTACAGCCCGTGACATCGCCAGCCGGCTAGGTATGGATAGTAATGAGCTGTATACCATGCGCGGCAATATCCGTATGGGAACTTGGTATATGGGCAATGTACGCAAACAGTTTGGCGATGAAGTGCTCACCACCACCGGCTACAATGCCGGACCTAGCCGCGCTCGCCGATGGCAGGCAAATACACCTCTGGAAGGGGCCATTTATGCCGAAACTATTCCATTTGACGAAACCCGTACCTACGTCAAAAATGTTATGGCCAATACCACTTATTATGCCAACCTTTTTGGCGAACAGCGTACCACGCTGACAGAACGTATGGGTACCGTACCGGCACGGTAACCTGCTGGCACTTACCAGCCTTGCCAGCCTTAACCCGTACTTACTTTCCGCTACCTATAAATAATGCATAATTATCGTGTAAATTACTCAACCCTTGGGAAAGCAAATTATGTTGTTAGACCGCAAACGCTCCGCCGTATTAATGATTGATTTACAGACACGCTTGCTGCCAGCCATCAGCAACACCGATGAACTACTAAACAGCAATGTATGGCTGGCCGAATTGGCAAATGATATGGCCATTCCAACCATCATAAGCGAACACTGTGTCGATAAAATTGGCTCTACCCGTGAAGAAATCATTACCGCTGCGCCGCAGGCTAAAATTGTACAAAAACAAAGCTTTTCTGTATATTCTGCTGGTGTACTTACAGCTGATAATCTGCAAAATGCAAGCCAGATTGTCATATCCGGTATAGAAGCGCATATTTGTGTATTACAAACAGCTCTGGACCTACGTTCGCAAGGATATGAAGTATTTGTTGTAGCCGATGCCATAGGTTCTCGCCGTCAACGTGATCTGGAGCTGGGTCTGTCTCGCATGCAGTCTAATGGATGCAATATAGTTAGCCGAGAAATGATAGCATTTGAATGGCTAGGTTCAGCCAATAATCCACAATTTCGAGAAATTCACAAAAAATTCATTCGTTAATTTAGTCTGAGTCCTCACATTACCACTGCACCCTTAATAAAAAATGGGTGCAGTTTTATTTTCATCCTCAGCACAATATTACAAAATAAAAAGCCGAATCCGTACCACCCCAGATTCAGCTTCATTTAAAGGATAATATATCCATTCTCAATTTCTGAATAAACCAGCGTTAGCCTTTAACCTTCCCCATTAGTATCACTTCGGATAATCAAGAGCGGCAAATTAGTTTCGCGCATCACTGTTTCAGCAAAACTACCCATAAGCAAATGCATTAGACCACTGCGTCCATGTGTACCTAAAATAATTAGATCACTACTTTTTTCGTCAGCATAATCCACCAGCATCTGAGCCATTTCCTTTGCTCCTTTATTAGCTATCAGCAAATGGCGGTGTACTCTGTCCTGCGGCAATTGTTTCAAAGCCTTATTTACCGCATCGTCCAGAACAGTATTCCCTTCAGACAATGCAGCCGCTTCGTAACTTTCATGCTGCAGAAACTCAGGTGCCAGCGCCATATATTCAGTCGGATTGGCCACATTTACCACTGTTAATTCTGCTTCTTCACTTTTAGCCAGTCCAATAGCATGCTCCAGAGCATTTTCTGAAGTATGGCTGCCATCCACCGCCACAAGTAAATGTTTGTACATGAAACTCTCCTTATCGTTTTTGCAATTCGAATCATCAGGCAGATACAGTATAATACCACTACCTGCTAAAAACGGCTTTTTGGATTTTACTACGTGTCGCAGATGTTCCATTCCTCAGTAAATTATCAGCGCCGCTTCGGTGGTATTGCACGATTATACGGCGAAGACTCCTTACAACGATTCGCCTCTGCACATATATGCATTGTTGGTCTCGGTGGCGTTGGCTCATGGGCTGCAGAAGCATTGGCACGCAGTGGTATCGGCTCTCTTACACTGATTGATTTGGACAACGTAGTTGAATCCAACATCAACCGACAGCTACCGGCTTTAATCAGCCTGATTGGCAAGCCAAAAGTAGAAGCACTGGCCGAACGCATTGCCGACATTAATCCCGATTGTCAGGTTAACTGCATCGAAGATTTCGTCGAGGTTGACAATATTAGCCAGATATTTAAACAACCCTTTGATTTTGTTATTGATGCTATTGATCAGGTGCGTGTCAAGGCAGCCATGGCTACTTACTTTATCGCACAGCACCAACCATTTATTGTTTCCGGTGGCGCCGGCGGACAGAAAAATGCCGCCCTAATTCAAAGTGCCGATTTAAGCCGTGTAACTAATGACCGCATGCTGGCCAGTATGCGTTACACCTTGCGCAAACGGCATGGTTTCAGTCACCAGCCGGCAGACAAGATGCACATACCCTGCATTTATTCGAGCGAAAATATTACTCCGCCACAAGCAGGTAGCTGCCAGACAGAATCAAGCGCTCCACAGGGGCTTTCCTGCGCTGGATATGGTGCTTCCATGGTGGTCACAGCCAGTTTCGGCCTGCGTTGTGCACAGGCGTGTCTTGATCATCTATGCAGACATACCTGAGCTCAAGCATGAATACCGTTAACCCAGCAGAACACACTGTTGCCATTTTATTCGGACAAGCTGTCACTGAAATTCCTCAGGATTTGTTTATCCCACCCGATGCATTACAAGTAGTTTTACAAAGCTTCGAGGGACCGCTGGATTTATTGTTATATTTGATCCGAAAACAAAATATCGACGTTCTCGATATTCCAATGCTCACCATAACCGAACAGTATCTCTCATACATTCAGCAAATGGAGCAGCATGAGCTGGATTTAACGGCTGAATATCTGCTAATGGCAGCGGTACTGATTGAAATCAAAACTCGCCTGCTCCTTCCTGCACCACCGGCCGAGGAAGAAGAAGTTGCTGACCCCCGCGCAGAACTGGTTCGCCGCCTGCTTGCATATGAACAGATAAAACTGGCCGCAGCCGGACTCGATGCCTTACCACGTGCTGGACGAGATTTCGGCTGGGCATGGCTACCAGTAGAACTCATTGCCGTCACTCAGCCACCTCAGGTACAGGTGGCTGATTTAACCCGCGCTTGGTTAGCGATTCTAGCGTGTTCACAGCACAATCGCAGCCATAATGTAATTAAAGAAACCTTATCAGTACGTGCTCAGATGAGTATGGTT
Source organism: Snodgrassella sp. B3837 (assembly GCF_026535955.1). Classification (NCBI taxonomy): domain Bacteria; kingdom Pseudomonadati; phylum Pseudomonadota; class Betaproteobacteria; order Neisseriales; family Neisseriaceae; genus Snodgrassella; species Snodgrassella sp. B3837. The sequence continues at coordinate 70,564 of NZ_JAFNPI010000002.1, read as the reverse complement.
TTGCGACACCTGCAAACTCGGCAGCAATGTTATTTCACCGAACTTTTCTGCCGTAATGATAGTTTGGCTTTGGTCGTTACCACATTCATTGCACTGCTGGAGCTCGCAAAAGAAGGTTTGGTGTACATTACTCAGCAACAAACAGATGATCCGATATCAATTAGAGCTGCCAGTAATAAATCTACTGACAATTAAGCGCCACATCAGAGACCAGTCACATAGTGACAAGTTTATTGAAAAACCCTAATATAAATAAATTTATATATCTGGATAAAGTCATGGCTGTCAACCCTACTATATTTAATACCGCTTTTAATACTTGTCTGGATTTACCTCATTGCCGTTGGCTAAAAATTTATGGTGAATGCACATCCGATGAACCTGTCATCTCTGTTGACTGGAGAGATGAACTGCTGGAAAACAAAGAAAGTGGCAATATCCATGGTGGTGTTATTACGACGCTAGTAGATATGGCTTCAGCCTGTACTCTTGCCTCCCAGTTCGAACGGTTTGAATCTATAGCAACACTAGATATGCGAATCGATTACCTGAAACAACCTGTATCCGGACAAGCTATTCACACACGTGCACATTGTTACAAAACCGAAGGACAGATCGCCTATATACGCAGCCATTGCTATCAAGAAGATGAAACCCAACCCTTTGCGCTGGGCATGGCTACCTTTGTTCACAGACTAATATCCCTTTCAGAGCTACAGGTAACAGTGAAACAGCTCAAAAATGAGCGATCCGAATTAAAAAGAGCCACAATTAATCATGACGCAGAATTAAAAAGAAAGGCCCATGAGTTGATGCCTTACAGCAAAGCCATCAATCTAAAAATCGGTACAGATACCGAAAATAGACGCATATATTGTCTACCTTTTTCTCCAGACCATATAGGTGATTTTATACAGATGGCATTACATGGCGGCCTAATCGGTGGTTTTTTACAAAGCTGTATAAATTTACATGTGATGGAAGAGTTAAATCTTTCTTCACCAGCCCGAATTATTGACTATTCAACTGATTATTTACTGAGTGGCAGGCCAGAGGACAGTTATGCCCGATGTGAGATCATTCATGCAGGTAAGCACATTTCACAGGTCACCGCAACCATGTGGCAAAGCCGAATTGAAAAGCCTATAGCTTTTGCTCGGGCACAGATACAAATGCCTGTAGTTGAATAAAGAAAATCAATTGTTTGTCCATTTCAGAAATTCAGTTACTCAATTTCTGTAACAGCAATATTTTAGTGAGTTGACCCAGCGTTATGGCTATTGATACCAACCGCCCGCCGATTATCCAGTCCTTACTGGACACAGACCTGTATAAATTCACCATGCTTCAGGTAGTCCTGCACCAGTTTCCACAAGCTACTGGGGTTTATGAATTTCGCTGTCGCAATAACCATGAAACCGCTTACCCGCTTGGAGATATTCTGGAAGAGCTTGACTGGGAATTAGATCGTCTATGCCAGATGAAATTCAACGAAGATGAATTACTATATCTGCGAAGCCTACGCTTCATCAAAAGCGATTTTGTCGACTACATGGAGCTGTTTCAGTTAAAACGTCGGTTTATCAGTACCAGTATCGATAACAATCATTATCTTAATATCCGCATAGAAGGCCCGATCATACAGGCCATGTTTTTTGAGATATTTGTTTTGTCGATAGTCAATGAACTTTACTTCCGTCGTCTAGAAACTCCTGAAATAATTGCTGAAGGAAAACGTCGATTAAAAAATAAAGCTGAGCTGATACACCAATATGCTAATGAACAGCAACATTATAGCTCACCTTTTATTGTTTCCGATTTTGGTACCCGCCGACGCTATCGTTATACATGGCAGAAACATGTCGTAAAAACCCTTCGCGAAGCCGCTCCCAACGTATTTCGCGGTACCAGCAATGTTCACATAGCCAAAGAATTTGGCCTAATACCTATCGGCACCATGGCACATGAATTCCTTCAGGCCTTTCAGGCGCTGGATGTACGTTTACGTGATTTCCAAAAAGCAGCTCTCGAAGCATGGGTACATGAATATCGCGGCGATTTAGGTATCGCTTTAACTGATGTAGTCGGCATGGATGCTTTCCTGCGCGATTTCGACCTATACTTTGCAAAGCTGTTTGATGGACTGCGCCATGACAGCGGCGATCCGTATATCTGGGGTGAAAAAGCCTACGATCATTATCAGAAACTGCGCATTGACACTCGTACCAAAATGTTAACATTCAGTGATGGACTCGACTTGCAGCGAGCATGGGATCTATACGTCCATTTTAACAAACGCTTCAAAACCAGCTTCGGTATTGGTACTAACTTCACCTGTGACATGGGATTGACACCATTAAACATCGTATTAAAACTGGTAGAATGCAATGGCCAGTCTGTAGCCAAAATTTCTGATTCACCTGGCAAAACCATGTCTGATAACAGCACATTTCTGGCTTATTTGCGCCAAGTATTCGATATATCAGATATCAACAAATATTAAACAAAATAAAGCCAGTGTATTATTTATAATAGCAACTCAGATAGAAAAGTTACTTTTTTACCGGCTTTAAATCATTTAAAAAAACACACCTATATAGGACACCCCAAAAATGAACAGAAATAACGATGCCAGCACCAACAGCATGCGACTGGACAAATGGCTATGGGCAGCACGTTTTTTTAAAACCCGAGCTCTGGCTCAGAAACACATCGAACTCGGACGCGTTTTGGTAAACGGAGCCAAAGTGAAAAACAGCAAAAATATTCAGGTAGGTGACAGTATAGACCTGACACTTAACTCATTGCCCTATAAAATTGAGGTTCAGCAACTCAATCACATGCGCCGACCCGCCTCTGAAGCACGTTTACTCTACAATGAAGACGAAAGCGTCGCCACCAAACGTGCAGAACTCAAAGCCCTCAAACAGGCCAGCCAGATAAGTGCTGCTTATCCCGATGGGCGGCCAACCAAACGAGATCGCAGAGCACTAGATAAAGTAAAAAGACACTGGGAAGACTGAATATAAATTCAACAGCAGCTCGGATAAAGCAAGTACCCTACTCATCTTACATAGTAAGCATATAATTATTAGGCTTAATGTGGGTATTCCTAACAAAATTACTCTTTTTAAGCGCCTTAGCTACCATTTCTTTATTGAATGGAACATGCAACACCGGCACCTGAGATTTTAACTTTTTAAAAAGCGGTAACTTATTCCAGAAATAGTGAACCTTAAAGTTCATATTATTTTTACCACTAACCAGCATATCTTTCTTTTCGCGTATTTCTGTATAAATCACAATTACCGGTAGCCTCAAACGCCCGATTCCATATTCAAGTTCCTCTTTCAAACTGCGTGACTGAAAAGTATCCTCACTTAATATTAAAATAATATTATCTGCTCGGTTTAAACGCTCTTTAATACGTGGCTTTAACACCCCTTCCCAATCACTACCGTCGCGTACATCATATTTTTTAGCATGAATATCATCAAACAGAAATTGCTCATCCTGAGTTTTCCACGTTTTCAGCTGATTATAAAAAAAATAGTCTCTTTGTATTAACGCCCCCGCCGCATACTCATTAAATGGTTCATCAACATAAAAAATACTGTAATTACTAGGCATAACATTTCTCCTCAATTATTATCCAGACCATCACCACACATCGGTAAATATTACAGTAAATATAAACAAAATCCCACTAAAAAACTTTAAAATACAGACACATATAATCAAATGTAATAATTAAGATAAAAAAAACCGCATCCCAGAGGATGCGGTTGATACTTACTTCTAATATTTATTTAATAGAAGAAGCAGCCTCATGCATAGCTTCAGACAAAGTCGGATGGGCATGAACAATACGGGTAATATCCTCACTAGAGGCTTTAAAGTCCATAGCCATTACTGCTTCGGCAATCAGCTCAGAAGCCACCGGCCCAATGATATGCGCACCCAGCACACGATCAGTTTCCGCATCGGCTAGAATCTTAACAAAACCTTTTGCCTGTCCCATACCCAGCGCACGACCATTTGCAGCAAAACTAGACTGACCTTTTTTATACTTCACGCCAGCAGCTTTCAACTGCTCCTCAGTCTGACCAACCCAAGCGATTTCCGGATGAGTATACATCACAGCAGGAATGGTATTCATATCTACAAACGGTTTCTGACCAGCAATACGTTCAGCCACTGCCACACCCTCAGCAGAGGCTTTATGAGCCAGCATCGGGCCTCGTACTACGTCGCCAATCGCCCAAACATTAGGCAGATTAGTACGGCATTCATCGTCCACTACAATAAAACCACGTTCGTCTTTTTGCAGGCCAACACCCTCAGCATTCAGACCATTGGTATTTGGAATACGGCCAATCGCAATAATTAACTTATCAAAAGACACGGTTTTTTCTTCACCGCCAACAGTATATTTAACCGTCACACTGTTTTCAGCTTTAACAATTTCATTCACCGTTACACCCAGATGAATGTTCAGACCCTGCTCTTTAGTGAAAACCTTAAATGCTTCTTTTGCCACCTGCTGGTCAGCAGCAGCTAAGAAAGTAGGCATTGCTTCCAGAATGGTTACTTCTGAGCCTAGACGATTCCATACAGAACCCATTTCCAGACCAATCACACCGGAACCAATCATACCCAGCTTAGTTGGTACCGCTTCAAGATTCAGCGCACCTTCATTATCCAATACATTAATATTATCAATTTCAGTAATTGGCAGCGGGCGCGGTACAGATCCAGTAGCAACAATCACATGCTTAGCTGTAACCTGCTGTTTGTTACCATTGGCATCTACTTCAATCTGCCATAAACCATCAGCCTGACCAACCAGAGAACCTTTACCAAAAATACTTTCAACTTTGTCTTTTTTGAACAGAAAACCAATACCATTTGTCAGCTTACTAACAATAGCATCTTTACGTTCAATCATTTTTTTTGCATCAAAGCCCTTAACCTGAACATCAATACCATGTTCAGCAAATTCAGATTGCGCGGCATGGTAATTCTCACTGGTCTGCAACAAAGCTTTAGAAGGAATGCAACCTACATTTAGACAAGTACCACCCAGAGCCGGACCATCCCCTTTTTTATTTAAACCAGCATCAATACAGGCAGTTTTAAAACCCAGCTCAGCCGCACGAATGGCTGCAACATAGCCCCCAGGACCAGCACCGATTACCACAACGTCAAATTGAGACATTAAAATTCCTTTCAATCATGAATATTTCTGACTGATAAAATAAAACCGTAATGTGGCACAAACGCCATTTGATTCGGTGTGGCCAGCATTACGGTTTATCTTCATCAAGCTGCCATAATTTGAGAATACGGCAGCCAGCAAATCAAATTACAGTTCCAGCAACAAGCGAGCAGGATCTTCCAGCGCATCCTTAATAGCTACCAGTGTCAACACAGCTTCACGGCCATCAATCAGACGATGGTCATAAGACAGAGCCAGATACATCATCGGACGTACCACTACCTGACCATTTTCTACTACTGCACGTTCTTTGGTTGCATGCATGCCCAAAATAGCAGACTGAGGTGGATTAATAATCGGTGTAGACATCATAGAACCGAATGTTCCACCATTGGTAATACTGAATGTACCACCAGTCAGGTCTTCCAGAGCCAGCTTACCGTCTTTAGCTTTAACTGCATAATCATGAATGGCCTGCTCAATATCAGCAATGCTCATCTGATCTGCATCACGCAAAATAGGCACAACTAAACCACGAGGACTGCCAATAGCAATACCAATATCAAAATAGCCATGATAAACAACATCAGTGCCATCAATAGAAGCATTAACCACAGGGTATTTCTTCAACGCAGCCACTGCAGCTTTAACAAAGAAAGACATAAAGCCCAGTTTAATACCATATTCTTTCTGGAACTGTTCTTTATAACGGTTACGCAAATCCATAACCGGCTTCATATTCACTTCGTTAAATGTAGTCAGAATCGCATTTTCATGCTGAGACTGCAGCAAACGTTCAGCAACACGTGAACGCAGACGAGACATCGGCACGCGCTGTTCTACACGATCACCGGCAGCCACAGGTGTAGCAGCTTTAGTAGTAGCCATGGTCGGAGCAGCAGCCAATGCAGAGGCTGCAGCAGCAACATCTTCTTTTAATACACGACCATCACGACCAGAACCTTGGATCGTAGCAGTATTTACACCTTTTTCCGCAGCCAGCTTAGCAGCTGCAGGCATAGCTACACCAGCCTGAGACTGATTTGCCGGTGCAGCAGGAGCAGAAGTTGCAGCAGCAGGGGCAGATTCCGCAGGGGCAGCAGCGGCTGGCGCAGATGCTTCAGCAGTAGCTGAAGTATCAATTTTGGCCAGTAACTGACCAGCAGTCACAGTAGCACCATCTACTTCAATAATTTCGACCAACTTACCTGCTTGCTGAGCAGGCAGCTCCAACACAACTTTATCCGTTTCCAGATCAATCAGGTTTTCATCACGCTGTACGAATTCACCCACTTTTTTATTCCAGGTCATCAGAGTGGCTTCAGTCACACTTTCCGGAAGCATGGGAACGGTTACATCAATAATCATGGATTACTCCTAAAAAAGGGCCAAAGGCCACCACACAGGTGGCCGGTTATTCATTACAGATTCGGATTATTTCAATTCCAGAGCATCATCAACCAATTGTTTCAGCTGAGCAACATGTTTGCTCATATAGCCCACAGCTGGAGAGGCGCTGGCAGGACGGCCGGCAAAAATAACTTTCTGCTTGCTGCTGGCAATCGCTTCAATGCGGTGACGGATCTGGAACCATGCACCCTGATTTTTCGGTTCTTCCTGAGCCCACAGAATTTCAGTAGCATTCGGGTAGCGGCTTAGTTCAGCAGCCAGTTGCTCGTAAGGGAAAGGATACAACTGTTCAACACGCACAATCGCGATATCCTTGCCTAAATCACGTTCCATACGTGCTTTATTGATATCGTAGTACACCTGACCGGCGCACAGAATCACACGCTTAACAGTATTTTCATTGCCCTCAACCTGATCACCGATTACCGGTCGGAAAGAATGGCCTTCAGTGAAATCACTGAGCGGACTCATAGACTCATTGAAACGCAACAGACGTTTGGACATGAAAATAACAAGAGGTTTACGATACGGACGCAATACCTGACGACGCAACACATGGAACATCTGCGAAGCTTCAGACGGCATTACCACCTGAATATTTTCTTCAGAACACAATTGCAGCCAGCGTTCCAGACGACCAGAAGAGTGCTCAGGACCTTGTCCATCATAACCGTGCGGTAAAATCACCGTTAGACCACACAGACGACCCCATTTGGTTTCACCTGAAGTGATGAATTGGTCAATGGCAACCTGTGCACCATTGGCAAAATCACCAAACTGACCTTCCCAGATAACTAAACGATCTGGAGCACTGCAAGCAAAACCATATTCATAAGCCAATACAGCTTCTTCATTCAGAATGGAATCAATTACCAAGAAAGAAGCCTGATTATCACTCAAGTTACGCAATGGTACGTAAGCACCAGCATCACTTTTTTCCCGTTTCTGATCATGCAGCACAGCATGGCGATGCGAGAATGTTCCGCGACCGGAATCTTCACCAGAAATACGTACACCATTACCATTGGTTACTAAGCTTGCATAAGCAAGTGTTTCAGCCATACCCCAATCAACAGGTTGAGTACCCTCTGCCATAGCAACACGGTTAGCCAACATTCTTTTAACAGTATTATGTGGCGTAAAGCCCTCAGGCAGCGCAGTAAATTTAGCAGTAAGACGTTTAATATCGGCCTCAGGAATACCGGTTTCTACCGGATGATTCCAGTGAGTACCAATATATGGTGTCCAGTCTACAGCATGCTTGTGGTTGTAATCAGTCAGCGTGGTCTGTTCTACATGCTCACCTTTATCCAGCGCATCACGATAAGCCTGAATCATTCCATCAGCTGCTTCTTTGCTAATCACATTTTCATTTACCAGACGGTCTGAATACAATGCACGGGTACCCGGATGCTGATGAATCTTGTTGTACATCATAGGCTGCGTGAGCATCGGGTCATCACCCTCGTTATGACCCAGTTTGCGGAAGCAAACGATATCCACAACTACATCTTTGCCAAAAGACTTACGATAATCCATCGCTAGTCCCATTACATAGCTCACTGCTTCAGGATCATCACCGTTTACATGGAAAATCGGCGCATCAACCATTTTAGCCAAATCAGTGCAGTACACGGTAGAACGGGTATCGCGTAAATCAGAAGTCGTAAAACCAATCTGATTATTAATTACAATATGAATCGTGCCACCGGTAGTATAACCACGGGTTTGAGACAGGTTGAAATTAGCCTGATTCACACCCAGACCAATAAACGCAGAATCACCATGAATCAGTACCGGTAATACTGCTTTACGACCTGATTCCCCACGGCGTTTCTGGCGTGCACGCACAGCACCTTCCACAACCGGATTCACAATTTCCAGATGAGATGGATTGAATGCCAGAGAAACATGCAGCGGACCATTACCAGTAGCCAAGTCAGATGTGAAGCCCATATGGTATTTCACGTCACCACTTGGTAGCGTCGTAGTATATTTACCTTCAAACTCGCTAAACAAATCGCGAGGTTCTTTGCCTAGGATGTTAACCAGCACGTTCAAACGGCCACGGTGCGCCATACCAATCATGACTTCTTCTACACCCTGACTGCCACAATGCTGCATCAGATAATCCAGCGCAACAATAGTACTTTCGCCGCCTTCCAGAGAAAAACGTTTTTGACCTACATAGCGAGTATGCAGATAGCGCTCTAGGGTTTCAGCCGCAGTAAGCTGCTTCAGAATACGGCGTTTGTGTTCAGGAGTATAACTACCGGCAGACAAATCTTTTTCTACACGATCTTGCACCCAGTTACGCTCATCTGGACGAGTAATGTGCATAAATTCCACACCAACCGTACCACAATAAGTCTGATCCAGTTTATTTATAATTTCAGACAAAGGCAGCTGCTGGCTGCGGGAAAAATCACTGCCAGTATAGAATTTAGTAGACATATCAGCAGCAGTCAGACCGTACTGTGCCGGATCCAGCTCAGCCAGATATTCTTTTGGACGCCGTTTCAACGGATCCAGATTAGCATTACGGCTGCCCAGAATACGATAAGCATTCATCAGATTTAAAACTGATACTTGCTTTTGCAACATATTTAAATCAACACTACCCTGTGCAGCACCATGCTGTTTGGACAGATTTACAAACGACTCTTGAATCGGTAATTGCGGTATATCTTTGGCAACATAGCCCGGCAAAGCAGCCACTTTGTCAAAATAATCTTTCCAGTATTCATCAACTGAATCTCTATCTTTCAGGTAGCTCTCATATAACTCCTCTATATAAGGAGCATTGGCACCGTATAAATAAGAAAGACTGGTTTTTTCTTCCATCATGGTAAAAACCCTTTTTTACCTTAAACTATAAAACAGGAATATAACTATCCCCTACCAATATTCAACTCGAGAATCGAATGCCGATTCCAGATTACCGCATATCAACATACCGATTCCAGATCACCACGCAAGCACATGGGGATGAAGCATTAGTATGTTTCAGGCAGCTAAAAAGCTGCCTGAATACACCAACTAAATTAGCGTTTATCTACAGGTAGATAATCGCGACGGCCGGCACCAGTATATAACTGCCTTGGACGGCCGATTTTCTGATGTGGGTCAGCAATCATTTCATGCCAGTGTGAAACCCAGCCTACTGTTCGCGCAAGAGCAAACAAAACAGTAAACATCGTTGTAGGAATGCCCAATGCACTCAGAACAATACCAGAGTAAAAGTCTACATTTGGATAAAGCTTGCGTTCAATGAAATAAGGGTCTTCCAATGCGATTTTTTCCAAAGCCATTGCCAGCTTGAATTTAGGACTATCGTGTAAACCCAGCTCATTGAGCACTTCATCACAAGTCTGTTTCATGATTTTGGCTCGAGGATCCATGTTTTTATAAACACGGTGGCCAAAACCCATCAGACGATAACGTTTTTCTTTAACTCCCTGCATAAATTCTTCAACGCGGGATACATCACCAATCTCATCCAGCATTTTCAGTACAGCCTCATTGGCACCGCCATGAGCCGGACCCCACAAACAAGCAATACCTGCTGCAATACAGGCGAAGGGATTGGCTCCAGACGAACCGGCCAAACGTACAGTAGAAGTGGAAGCATTCTGCTCATGATCAGCATGCAGGATAAAAATCCGATCCAAAGCACGTTCTAACACAGGATTAACCACATAATCCTCAGTTGGCTTGGCAAACATCATATGCATGAAATTGCCAGTATAAGACAGACTGTTACGCGGATAATTGAAAGGTAAACCTTTTGAATAGCGATAGCACATGGCCGCCAGTGTCGGAACCTTGGCAATCATACGGTATTCAGCGATCCGACGATGCTCAGGATTGCTGATATCCAGACTATCCTGATAAAACGCCGCCAGTGCACCTACAACCCCCACCATCATTGACATCGGATGAGCATCACGACGAAAACCTCGGAAGAACCAAGTCAACTGCTCATGCACCATGTTATGACGCAACACACCCAGTTCAAATTTCTGTTTTTCGACTGCATTAGGTAATTCACCATAGATAAGCAAATAACAGGTTTCCAAATAATCACTCTGTTCTGCCAGTTGCTCAATGGGATATCCCCGATAATATAACTGCCCCTTTTCACCATCAATGAAGGTGATTTTCGATTCACAGGATGCGGTTGAAGTAAAACCTGGATCAAACATAAACATGTTGGTAGTACCATACAGTTTACGAATATCAACCACATCTGGTCCCAGCGTACCAGATAACACTGGCATTTCAAAAGGCTCTTGCCCCTCGACGTTGAGTATAGCGTTCTTGGTCATCCCTAACTCCTTAATTTTCAATTTTTCTATTTAAATAATCTAAACTTAAATACATTAACAAAAGTAAGGCGTTTCACAACCTCTCAGCCTGTCTGATTTTTTCCAGAACAGGCTCAAATTCAGGGTACGCACATTCTTCCGCTTTATTGATTAATGCCAGAATTTCCGGATCCGGCAAATCCATTAACGCCACAAAAGCTGCCAGCTCACTATCCGACAAATGGTCAAAAACCTGTGTCATGAATCTGCCTAGAATAATATCTAGTTCCAGCAGACCCCTACGAGCTAACCAACGAATGCGGCGTTTGGCATTATCATCAAAGTGTTGCATCAAATTGCTCTTCTTAACATTAAATCTTTAATCTTGCCTATAGCTCGAGTCGGATTAAGGTGTTTCGGACACACATCCACACAATTCATAATCGTATGGCAGCGAAACAAGCGATATGGATCATTAAGATTATCGAGTCGTTCATTAGTACGCGTATCACGAGTATCGGCAATAAAACGATAAGCATTGAGCAGGCCAGAGGGACCTACAAACTTATCGGGATTCCACCAAAATGAAGGGCAAGAAGTTGAGCAGCAAGCACAAAGAATACATTCATAAAGACCATCTAGCTCCTTACGCTCAGCCTGTGTTTGCAAGCGTTCACGCGTTGGTGCTGCTGTATCATTAACCAGATAAGGTTTAATAGAATGATATTGATTAAAAAACTGTGTAAAATCAACAATCAAGTCTCGGATCACCGGTAGGGCCGGCAAAGGTTTCAACACAATCGGCTGCTTCAGGCTACGAATATCCGTCAAGCAGGACAATCCGTTTTTACCATTGATATTCATACCATCCGAACCACAGATACCTTCACGGCAGGAGCGACGGAAAGACAGACTATCGTCCTGTGCTTTCAGTTTAATCAGTGCATCTAGCAGTTTGACATCTGTTGGTTCAATTTCAAGTTCATAATCTTTCATGTACGGCTTATCATCCACATCGGGATTATAGCGGTACACCTGGAAGCGGATTTTTTCCATCTTGATAGTTCCTTAGTAAACGCGTTCAGCCGGTTTTATATATTCCACACTCAAAGGTTTAGTGTGTACTGGTTTATATTCCAGATGCTGATCTTCAGCGTAATACAATGTGTGTTTCATCCAATTTTCATCGTCACGTTTAGGGTGATCATCAGAAGCATGAGCACCACGTGATTCTTTACGTGCAGCAGCAGAAACCAGTGTAGCCTGAGCCACTTCAATCAGGTTATCCAGTTCCAGCGCTTCAAGTCGTGCTGTATTCCAAACCTTACTCTTATCGTGAATCTGAGATTTAGCCACACGAGTAGCTATCTCATTGATTTTATCTACGCCTTCTTTTAACAAGGCATCGGTGCGGAATACACCAGCATGCGACTGTACACAACGCTGCAAATCAGTACGAACATCAGACACTTCTTCACCATTCGTCTGATTTTCCAGTCGGCTGAGACGTGCCAAGGTTTTCTCACCGGCATCAGCTGGCAATTCACGATGAGCAACCTGCTGATTAATATACTCAATCATGTGGTCACCGGCCGCTTTACCAAACACCACCAAATCAAGTAAAGAATTAGTACCCAGACGGTTGGCTCCGTGCACAGATGCACACGCACACTCACCTGCAGCATAAAAACCAGGTACAGGAGCTTCCAGATCATCACCTTTGGCCATAACTACCTGACCGTGATAATTAGTCGGAATACCACCCATCATATAATGACAGGTTGGCACCACCGGTATCGGGTCTTTAATCGGATCCACACCGGCAAACTGAATGGAAATTTCGCGAATACCCGGCAATTTTTCCATAATTTTCTGCGCACCTAGGTGGTCCACTTTTAGCAAAACATGATCTTTATTTTTACCGACACCACGGCCTTCATGAATTTCAATAGCCATCGCACGAGACACTACATCGCGGCATGCTAAGTCTTTTACAGTAGGTGCATAGCGTTCCATAAAACGCTCACCTTCACTGTTTAGCAAGATTCCACCTTCACCACGTACGCCTTCAGTAATCAGCACACCAGCACCTGCCAAACCTGTAGGGTGGAACTGCCAAAACTCCATGTCTTCCAATGGAATACCTGCACGAGCTGCAATCCCCAGTCCATCGCCGGTATTCATATAGGCATTAGTAGAGGAAGCATAAATACGACCGGCACCGCCAGTTGCAAAAAGCACAGCCTTAGCATGCAGAATGTAAACTTCACCAGTTTCCATTTCCATGGCAACGACACCAATGACCACACCCTCCGAATCCCGAATCAGATCCAGCGCTGCCCACTCTACAAAGAACTGAGTTTCAGCATGAACATTTTGCTGATACAAAGTATGCAGCATGGCATGGCCAGTACGGTCAGCCACGGCACAAGCACGCTCGACAGCTCTTTTACCAAATTCGGCAGTATGCCCGCCAAAAGGACGCTGATAAATTTTGCCGGATTCAACACGGTCAAATGGCATACCCATGTGTTCCAGCTCTACCACCGCATCAGGTGCACGACGAGTCATGAACTCAATTGCGTCCTGATCACCCAGCCAGTCAGAACCCTTTACGGTATCGTACATGTGCCAGCTCCAGTGGTCTTCCTGCACATTACCCAGCGAGGCGGAAATACCACCCTGAGCAGCAACCGTATGCGAACGAGTTGGGAAAACTTTAGATAGCACCACTGTATTTAAACCTGCTTTAGATAATTGCAGAGCCGCACGAAGCCCTGCACCACCGCCGCCAACAATTACTGCATCAAAACGACGTACCGGCAAACTCTTGGGCATACTCATGCTAACCCCCAAATCACTTTAACAGAATAAATCAGACTGCCTAACAGCCATAAAATAGTAGCCACATGTAAAAACAGGCGTAAACCCGCCGGTTTAATGTAATCCATCCATAAATCACGAATACCAATCCAGGCATGCATCACCAGTGCCAGCACAAATATCTGAGTTACCACGCGCACCCAAGTCAAGCTAAAAAAACAGCGCCAATCCTGATAAGTATGGGGTAAACAGATGATCATGATTAAAAACAGCACTGAATACACCAGCATGATGACAGCGGTGATGCGCTGCATAATCCAGTCGCGCAAGCCATAGTGCGCGCCAGCTAATTTACGGTCTATCATGATAATAAACACGCTCCATAAATAATAACGGTCAATACAATTGCACATACCACCACAGCTTTGGCAGAAGCTCGTGCTGTTTTCAGTTCTGTACCTTTATGTATATCCAGAAGCAGAAAGCGAATACCGGCCAGACTGTGATAAACGTAAGCCAGCAACAGCACAAAAAGAATGCACTTAACCAAAGGATGGTGTACTAATGCCTGATAAGTATTAAACGCAGATTCATGGGACAGCGTACCTGCAAACAGCCACAATAAAACCGGAATACAGATAAACAGTGCCACACCACTGAAACGATGAAAAATAGATACAATACCCGGAATGGGTAATCGTATCTTTTGAATATCCAGATAAACTGGCCTTTCCTTTTGCATCGGTAACTCCTCTTGATTATTAGAAGATTTAACTCAAAACCAGCGACTCACGCCGCCTCAAACCGAAATTTACTGCAATTGACCCAGTTTTTAACAAACCAGTCAAAAAACAACAGATAAATTATTTACAATTCAGTCTTCAAAAATCTGCTGAGCTTTTTAATGAAAGCTGCAAAGCCTGACTTCCGAATTGTAAATAACGCCGGCGCCACTCATACGCTACACCGTCAACACTCTGACTTAGGCGCCCCAGACAAAGTGCAGATGTAACCACATCCGCTTTTAACAGTTTGGCTGTTTCTGCACGCAGCGAAGTCTGCCAGAGCCATTGTTGCGCAGTATCCACCAGAACATCATATTCAATCAACAAAAAAGCATAAAAACTACCGCGGCGACGCACAAAACGTACATTTAAATCCGGTAATAATGCAACAGGTAAATACATTTCATCTACTGCCACCTCTGTATAACCAGTACGCCACAGCAGCATAATTTTCCAAACAGATTCTGACACCTTAATACCCAGCTGCTCAGCCGTTTCTTCATCAGCAGCGGCAACCGCAAGACTCAATACTTCAGCCACAGGCCAGATTTTTTCCAGCCTATCCTTGTGTAAGGCAGGTATTTCCGTAAAAGGAAAACAACCCCAATCCCAGTTTTGCTTAGTAACAAAAGTACCCACCCCTTGCTGGCGCTGCAAAATACCACGCGCCGCCAATTCACTCAGACCCTTACGTATCGTACCCTGACTGACTTTCCACTGCTCTGCCAGATTCCATTCGCTTGGAAGAGGCTGGCCAGGTTTGAAATCGCCATCCACAAGTAGGTGTACTACCCGCTTCATGACAGACTGATATAGAGGAATATGCCTTTTAAGCGGATTAAGTTTGAATCTATTGTACGACATTTCTAACTCAAGTAAACAAAGTCTTATATAAGACATAAGATATCACAAAAATTGCTAAAATATTCTCAAAAAACATCATTCCATTACGTCAATTAATTTAATTTTGAACAAAATTTTGCTATCATACCGACCATAATTTTGTGGTGCAGCATCATCAACCACCTTGTAAAGACAAGAAAAACTATTTGTTGTCGTGTTTATTTATTAATTAAGAGGACAAGTTATGAAAAAACCTGTACGCATTGCCGTAACGGGTGCTACTGGCCAGATTGGTTATGCTCTGCTATTCCGTATCGCCAGCGGCGATATGCTTGGAACCGATACACCGGTTATTCTTCAACTGCTTGATTTGCCACAATCACAGACTGCTGCACAGGGTGTCATGATGGAATTGCAGGATTGTGCATTTCCCCTGCTGGTTGATATGTTTGCAACTCATGATCCGGAAGTAGCATTTAAAGATGCGGATATTGCCATTCTCGTGGGCGCTCGCCCGCGCAGCAAAGGAATGGAACGCAGCGATTTACTTCAAGCAAACGCCGAAATCTTCGCAACTCAGGGTGCGGCGCTAAATAAAGTAGCCAGCCGCAATGTTAAAGTAGTAGTGGTTGGCAATCCAGCCAATACCAATGCTTACATTGCCATGAAATCGGCGCCCGATTTACCCGCTAAAAATTTCACTGCCCTGATGCGTCTGGATCACAATCGCGCACTCAGTCAATTGGCAGAAAAAACGGGTAAGCCAGTAAGTAAAATCAGTAAATTATGCGTTTGGGGCAATCATAGTCCCACCATGTATGTAGATTATCGCTTTGCCACCATTGATAACGAAAATATAGCAGAGATGATTAATGACCAAAGCTGGTATGAGAACGAATTTCTGCCTAAAGTTGGTAAGCGGGGATCAGCAATTATCGAAGCACGTGGCCTTTCCTCTGCAGCTAGTGCGGCCAATGCCATCATTGATCAAATTCATGATTGGGTAATCGGTACTGACGGCGAATGGGTTACTATGGGTGTGCCTTCTGATGGTTCTTATGGCATTCCGGAAGAAATGGTATTTGGCTTCCCGATGACCTGCGAAAATGGTGAGTACACTATCGTCAAAGATTTGCCAATAGATGAATTCAGCCAGCAACGCATTAATCAGACTCTGGCCGAGCTTGAAGAAGAAAAAGCCGAAGTCAGCAATTTAATTTAACATTTCAAACCTGTTTTCGGCCAGCACTAATTGCTGGCCGTTTTATCTTAGCGAAGCTTCAGTCTCCTTTTAGCACATATAACAAGCATATCAGCGCTGCCATACTTAACAATATTATCGCCAGACTGTTCACCCAGTAATTTATTGATTCTCTATTCCGCTTTCTCAGTACGCATCTGTATATCACCACCAAAAACAAAACAATTATCAACAGACGCAGTAATCGTCCAATCATTTACTTTCCAAAACATGTAATTCTGTGCAAACAACGTAAAGTCGTTATAATGCCCATTTTCTATTCTTTTACATATTCTCATGAAAGAAATAGACAGTATAGGCCTTGTCACCCCTCAGAAGCTGTTTTTTGACTGCCCGCTCACCCTGCAGAATGGTAGCGTTTTACCACATTTTGAGCTAATGATAGAAACCTATGGCTGTCTAAATGCAGATAAAAGCAATGCGGTACTGATTTGCCATGCGTTGTCTGGAAATCATCATGTTGCAGGTTACCACAATCGCGATGACAAACATCCCGGCTGGTGGGATAACATGGTTGGTCCTGGCAAACCAGTTGATACCAATCATTTTTTTGTCGTGGGACTGAACAATCTGGGTGGGTGCCATGGCAGCACCGGACCTTTAAGCATCAATCCCACTACCGGACAGGCTTATGGTGCTGAATTTCCAATAGTTACTGTAAAAGATTGGGTGAAAAGCCAAGCTATGCTGGCCGATCGGCTGGGTATCCAGCAATGGGCTGCTATCATGGGTGGCAGTCTAGGTGGAATGCAGGCACTACAATGGGCCATTGATCAACCAAAACGATTACGCCATGCGCTGATTATCGCTTCAGCACCCCGTTTATCTACCCAGAATATTGCTTTCAACGATGTCGCTCGACAAGCCATACTGACTGACCCCGACTTCTGTCAGGGTCACTACGTACAACAACAAAAAATTCCACGTCGTGGTTTGCGCATTGCACGAATGATGGGACACATCACTTATCTTGCTGAAGACGGTTTGGGCAAAAAATTTGGCCGGCAAATGCGTCAGCCAAATTATCAATATGATTACAATGTCGAATTCGAAGTAGAATCTTACTTACGTTATCAGGGTGACAAATTTGCCGAAATGTTCGATGCCAATAGTTATTTACTAATGACAAAAGCTTTGGATTATTTCGATCCGGCAAAAGATTTTGATGGCAATTTGGTAGCCGCAGTCTCAACAATTCAAGCTAAAATATTTCTGGCCAGCTTCAGCAGTGACTGGCGTTTTTCACCTAGACGATCACAGGAATTGCTGGACGCATTGGTGGCAGCCAACAAACCTGTACAATATATCGCGCTTAACTCCGTTCACGGCCATGATGCTTTTTTAATGGAAGACAAGGATTATCAGGCCGCCATCCGCATTTACTTCAATAACATAGCTAGCGAACTTACATTATGAACACTTCTACTACGCCATTGCGTGGTGACTTACAACTAATTTTCGACTGGATAACTCCAAATAGCCGTGTTCTGGATTTAGGTTGCGGAGATGGAGAATTGCTGGCTGCACTGGTTAAACACAAAAATTGTCAGGGTTATGGACTGGAAATTGCCACAGACTACGTTCTGGCGGCCATGCAACGTGGTATCAATGTCATACAGGCTGATCTGGAAGCAGGACTGCAACACTTCAATGATAATAGCTTTGATATTATCGTTTTAAGCCAAACCATTCAATCCATGCAGAATACAGAAAAAATTTTACAGGAAATGAAACGTGTAGCACGTGAAGCCATCGTTACTTTTCCCAATTTTGGTTACTGGCGCAACCGTTTGCAAATTGCTTTACGTGGCCACATGCCCGTATCTGAACGCATGCCCTATCAATGGTATAACACACCAAATATACATTGGTGTACCTTACAGGATTTTGACAAGTTATGTGCCAAAAACCATTTAAATGTGCTGCAACGCGCCGTAATGAGTGGCAATAAACGTATCTCATTGTGGCCAAACCTATTAGGTAGTCTAGCTTTTTATCGCGTAGGTTAAAAATAAAAAGAAATAGTAGCTTCTGCTCTAAGCCTTAAAACAACTGCTAGGGTAACCATCATGTACGCTCTCATTTTAAACCCAGAAAACGTCACATCAACCAAAATTCAGCCCCCAGCACACTCATATTTATAACACCAATCTGGGTAAAACTATCATTTATCTCACAATCAGCAGCAATCCAACAATCCCCTTGCCGATAATAGTCTTTGCGGATGCGATTTAAGCGTATTTGTGCGAAAATTAGCCATTTTCTTAAGTACTGAATCAACATGAAATTACATCAACAAGTTGCTGCTGAAGTAACAAAAGCTTTCAGCGCAACCGGACTTGCTGAACACCAGATCGTATTACAACCCGCCAAAAACCGCGATTTTGGTGATTATCAAATTAACGGCGTAATGGGTGCTGCCAAAAAAACAAAGCAGAATCCACGTGAACTGGCAAAAAAAGTTGCTGACGCTCTATCAGACAACCCGTTGATAGCCTCCGCCGAGGTTGCCGGTCCCGGCTTCATCAACTTACGATTGCGCCCAGAAAAATTGGCTCAGTACATCCAATCAGCTTTACAAAACGAAAATCTGGGGATTGCCCAAAGCAGCACTCCTCAAACAGTAGTAATCGATTATTCCTCGCCTAATCTAGCCAAGGAAATGCACGTCGGACACTTGCGATCAAGCATCATAGGCGATAGTCTCAACCGCATACTGTCCTTTCTTGGCCATAAAGTAATCCCGCAAAATCACGTTGGAGACTGGGGCACCCAGTTTGGCATGCTGGTAGCCTATCTGATAGAACAGCAGAAAAACGGCAATGCAGCACTAGAACTAGCTGATTTAGAACAATTCTACCGCAATGCCAAAGTTCGATTTGATGAAGACGAAAACTTTGCCAATACTGCGCGCGAGTATGTCGTAAAACTTCAGAGTGGCGACAAAGAAGTTTTAGCATTATGGCAGCAATTTGTACAAACATCACTGCAGCATGCACAGGCCATATATCAAAAACTAGGACTGAAACTGCAACCTGAAGATGTAACCGGAGAATCCTTTTACAACGATCAGTTGCAATCTACAGTCAACGAATTGCTGGATAAAGGTATCGCCGTAGACAGTGACGGCACCAAAGTTGTTTTTTTGGAAGAATTTAAAAACCAAGATGATGAACCAGCACCTTTTATTATTCAGAAAAAAGATGGCGGCTTTCTGTACGCTAGCACTGATTTAGCTTGCCTGCGCTATCGCATCAATACCTTGCATGGTGACCGATTAATGTATGTAGTTGATGCACGTCAGAGCCTGCATTTCGACGAACTATTTACCGTAGCACGTAAAGCCGGCTGGCTACCCGATCGCGTGCATGCAGAACATGTACCTTTCGGTACCATGATGGGTAAAGATGGTAAACCGTTCAAAACCCGCAGTGGCGATACCGTAAAATTAATGGATTTAATTCACGAAGCTGTGAATCGCGCTTCCGCCTTAGTAGCTGCTAAAAATCCTAATTTGAGTGCTGACGAAATAGCTCATATCGGACAGGTAGTTGGCATAGGTGCAGTAAAATACGCAGACTTAAGCAAAAACCGAACCAGTGATTATGTATTCGACTGGGACAGTATGCTGTCACTAGAAGGCAACACTGCCCCTTATTTACAATATGCCTACACCCGCGTACAAAGCGTCTTCCGTAAATCAGGCACATGGAATGAACAGGCTCCGATTAGCCTCAAAGAACCATTAGAACTGCAGTTGGCTGTAGAACTACTCAAGTTTGAAGATATACTCGATAGCGTGGCAGAAACATCTTTTCCACATTATCTTGCTGCCTATCTGTACCAAATTGCCACCCTATTCAGCCGTTTCTATGAAGCCTGTCCTATTCTTAAAGCAGATGAATCCACGCGCAATAGCCGTTTACAGCTCACCAGCCTGACCGGTAAAACCTTACGACAAGGTCTGGCTTTACTGGGTATTGACACACTGGAAACCATGTAAACCTATTTTCATATGCAGAGAATACAGTACAGTCTGAAGCAAAGTAATTCAGACTGTACTGTATTGAACGACTACATAAATCATATTTGATTAATATCTGTATATGGTATGAAATTCTATTCAACCACAAGTTACTTAAATGAAATCAGTTTATTTCGTCTTTCTAGCAAGGTTTGTCTAGAATATTTTTATTGCCTTTAAACCGAATATTTATCTGTTTGTATATTCTTAATTTATTTTTCTTGGCACGTTTTTCAAACTATCTTATAATAATTGTCTGAATCAAGTTTTGATTTATGCGGATATGGCGAAATTGGTAGACGCACCAGATTTAGGTTCTGGCGCCGAAAGGTGTAAGAGTTCGAGTCTCTTTATCCGCACCACATATTTAAAAAAGGTATCTTTATTTAAGATACCTTTTTTAATACCTCACATTTTCATCATAAATCATATCAACCAGTCTCTGAATCTAGTCCATAATATCTGGTTTTTTCTAAACGCAAACTAACTGAATTCTCCATATACCAATATCTTCATTATCTCTATAAACCTTCAAACAAAAGATTAAATGATCTATAGAAATTTGCTCTCCACCCAAATCCAAGAACAATTTTCAAATTTTTTATTCTTCACTCAGATGATATGATGTACGGATGCGCTCAAAGCAATCACAAATATGATCATATACTGTTTTCAACAAACCAAAATTAAATTATGCAGAATAAGTTGAATATTTACTGAATATAAGTTAAATTGTTTTGCATATATCTATATTAAGCTGTCGGCACCACTAAGAAAGCTAATAACTAGGCAAAAATGAATAAAACTAGAATGATATAAAAAGATATGTTTGGTGGGTGATGACGGAGTCGAACCGCCGACATTCTGCTTGTAAGGCAGACGCTCTACCAACTGAGCTAATCACCCAAAAGAAAACAGCTAAATGGGTATANTGGCGCGGCGGACGGGGCTCGAACCCGCGACCCCCGGCGTGACAGGCCGGTACTCTAACCAACTGAGCTACCACCGCGCAAATTTTATGCTAATGCATAAAAT
>NZ_JAFNPI010000002.1:0-48852 GCF_026535955.1 Snodgrassella sp. B3837 | reverse complement strand
TGGTGGGTGATGACGGAGTCGAACCGCCGACATTCTGCTTGTAAGGCAGACGCTCTACCAACTGAGCTAATCACCCTGTGCTGTTGAGGCGCGTATTTAATCACAGTGCCAACACTTCAGCAAGCTATTTTTTAAATTAGCAAACACATATTAGCTAGTTATATGTTTTTTATAGATATAATTATTAAAGTAGAAATATGACTTATACATTAAATCATTCTGTAACAATAAAATTATAATTCAATTTGAAGATACAACCAATTTAAAACAACCTTACCACAGCCATACATGGCTCACACACTAATCTATTAATTGTCTTTTTATCCATCATCCCACAACATTACAGCCATACCAGTTTTTTGTTCAGGGGCTAACTAAGCTCAGCTGATCATCAATATCGAACTGCAAAATTAACAAAACAAAACATGTATAAATGTGCAGTAAGCAATAAAATTGCCAATATAGATAAAAAAGGATTTAATAATTCATTATTGAAATCGAAAATCAAACTAAAGTAAAAACTAAATACAATCTTAAACTACACAATAAACATATTAATAAATATAAAATACGCAATAAAATTTTAATAAATATCGATTAATTTATCCTTTACATTAATTTATTGGCTCTATCTAAGCAAAGTTAATCTGTTTACTTCTAAAATAAATTAAAAGATTATTTTTATTCAGGTTAGCATCCATGAGCATAAAATTGCTTAAAAATTCTTTTGGAATATAAAACACCGGCAAACGTTTCAGCTACCAACCTACTGTCTAACGGACCACATACATACCTTCAAACTGAATGATTACTCATGTCTGGATAGTATCCAGCATAAATGTCAGGATAAAAATCAGCCCTTCTAAATATTTTTTTATTACTTCTCTCTGTTCACCTTGCACAAGTTAATCAGCTGGCTAAAAACAGATCTCATCAAACGCAGGAAACTTATGAACCAGCAACCTGAAGCCATTCACAATCAACAAACCAGAAAAGAGCAACTTTATCAAACTCTGCGATGTACTATTCTGGGAATCTTGAGCTTACTGTCCTACTCCTCAGTCTCAGCCTCGGCCAATATCTTTGCCAATATCCCTTTACACTTACAAAGCAAATCGATTACCACCTCATCCTACAGCGTTAAACCCAATATCACATTCTACATCGACGATTCCGGCAGTATGTCTATGAACATTGTACCCATTACATACAAATGTCGTGTAAGTAAGTGGGTACCTAATCCAGATGGAAAAGGTGGCTACTGGCCACCTTTTGCTGGCTATGAATACGGTTTTAACGTGAAACCCAAAAATACCTCAGAAGTCCGCTATAGCTGCGACACCTATCGTCGTATCGATTCAGTAAAAGAAGTATTAACAGACATCATCAATAACTATCATGATGATATGTATTTTGCTTTTCGACCCATGTGCGGTACAGGTGACCAAAAAAAATTCAACAAATTTTATGACACTTCAGATCCCGACAATTACCAGAACATGCTGGACAATATTAAAAAACTTGAAACTCCGTGTGATACACCAACCACACGCCAGTTTCCTGTCATCGCCCGTAATCTAGTGATAAACAAACTTAAATACCGTTGTCAAAAATCCTATATCATTCTGTTGAGTGATGGCGAGGCAGACAATACCTACTCCGTATCCGACAAAAACTACAATAACAGCAAAGACTCACGCTACGATGCTTATTTCGACCGTGATTACAGCAGTGAAAATGAGCGCCTCAATTTTCTGACACGCAATCACAACATCAACAAACCATTTCGTCTGAAATACTACACAGACAGGCTCAATAATTCTAACTTTGGCAACTATATCTACACCAAGGATTATTATAATTCCAGTGGCCGATCCATTAATGCATCACCAGTTAGAAGAAAAACCGATGAAGCAGGCCAACCATGGGATGAAGTTGACCCCAAAACCGGTAAACGCTTTGTTCAAACTGCGCAGACCTTTACCATTGGTGTAGGTTTAGGCCAGCGTAATACCAATGAAGCCAAAATAGCCATTCCTTATCTGGAAAACGGTGCCACACCTAGTGGTGAATTTAATGAAAAAAACAATCCTAAAGGGCGCTTTTTCAACGCCAATTCTCGTGATGAAATTATCAGTGCCTTTGACAAAATTTTTAAAACCATTAAAGGAGAAATGACAGCTTCTACCATTCAAACCACCACTACTGCTCCCACCATTGCCATATCTAACACCAGTATCGGCAATTTGTCCATTACCGCCAAAGTCGAAACCGGAGCATGGAGCAGCCGCATCTGTATATCAGATCTCAATAAAAAAAATAACAACGATACCTGCCCTATGCAGCCATCCTTTGATAACCGGCAATTGCTACTGAATGATGGCAAAAACACCTATCTCTTTGATGGCAATTTAAACACTTTAAACAACAGCACATTTAAAATCAGCAACAATAATAAAAACCGTTTAGAATGGCGCGACGGTTTACTGGCTTGGTTAAACCGCTCTCTTACCGATTCAACACTCAAAAACAATGATTTTGTATTGGATTATCGCACCCGTCGTCCGTTGAAAGATTTTGGCAATACCCGAGATATCGGCGATATCATCGACAACCCAATTCTTACCGCCGGCAATATTGAAAACAATCGCCAGCAATACCTGATTACCTCAGCCAACGACGGCATGGTCTACGTATTTCGCTCAAGCAACAGTTCAAACCACCCGTATGATTTAAAATTCAACTACATGCCAATGGGCATCGAAAGACAAAGTAACAATGGTTCTGATTTGATCGCTCATTACTATAAAGATTTAACCAGTAAAAAATACGGTTCTAACGATTCCTACCCCCATCGCTACCTCCTCAACGGCGGTATGGTCGTACAACAGACTGATGGCAGCAACAATCGCCCACAACAAATTTTTATGGTTTCTACTTTAGGACAGGCTGGGCGCGGCGCCTTTGGTATCAACATCGGCGGGCATGATGTCATAACTGGCCGTCCTCTTGCTGCAGAAAATATGAATTCATCTAATTGGTATCAAGATGTATTTCTGTTTCAGACTCCTAGCGGAAAAGACAACCAATTCGGATATACCGTTGGCACACCTGCAATTGCCCGTGTACGCGTAAACAAGGCAGCCAACGCATCGGATACATCTATAACCGACCACATTCGTCAGGCAGCATTCATCAGCAATGGTTACAACTACTCCTCAACTCTGGCTCAGGATATAAGCGCCAAACCCTCCCCTGAATCGGCATTATATATTTACGATATTCTCGGAATCGATGTAGGCACCAAAGCTTACGCACGCACTGGCACAAAAAAAGGGGAATTGATTGCTAAACTGACTGCACCAAATAGTAAAGGCGGTCTATCCAGTCCCACCGTTATTGATATCGATGGTGATGGCATAGCCGACATTGTTTACGCTGGCGACTATGGAGGAAATCTCTATCGCTTTGATTTGCGTTCCCCTAATCCGGCCAACTGGAAAGTGCATAAAATTTTTACTGCTGATGCTCCTATTACTTCAGCAACAGGTGTAGTTTTGATACAGACACCCGGACAAAATCACAGTACCAGTCAAACCGCGATTATCACGTTTGGCACTGGAAGTGATATTTATCAATCAGACTTGAATAACAAACAGCAGCAATCAGTTTATGGAATCTACGACAATTTAAATCAGACACAAGTAGAAGAAATAAATAAAAATAATTTGTTAAAACAGGAATTTATTCAAAAAGAGCATTATAGACTACTGAGTAATTACCCATTAAACCCAAAAGTTCACCGCGGCTGGTATTTTCAACTGCAAAACAACACTGGAGAACGTGTAGTCACGAAACCAGTGATAGTATCTTATGCCGGAGCTGTCCTTTCACGCACGTACAACGTGAAAAAAGAAAATAAACTTCCTGATCCATGTAAAGTAACTACCACAACACAGCGCACCTCAGTCATCACAGGCAAAATCCAGTATAATGTAAGAAATGGAGGTGCATTACAGATTTCAGATCCCAACTTTGTGTTTGATGAACATGCACCAGCAGGCGCAAGTGTCAACAAAGAAGGACCTTTTGGTTTTATAGTATTAGGCTATAATGCTATTGATATAGGTGGATCGGCTACCCAAAAGCCACTAAGTGAAAAAACGCCTCTCCCAGATAGTTGCTCACGTGCAGCTGTAGTGGCCGCCACAACCGATGGAGAAAAATTAACAGTAAATGTACCACGCTGTCCTATCAGCATTAAGCAACTTTCATGGCGTGAAATAAGAACCAGCTATCATTAATTAAATCCAAGTTTGCTTTAACAGTTTATTCGTTTTAACAGGCAGATTATATTCAGAATATAATCTGCTTTATTTTTTTTCATACTGTATGAATTTGTCTGATTCTTTTTTGGCAAATTATTACATTGAGCAATTATTTTCAAATACGTTTCGGTAAATGTCGACGATATCAATAATTTAATACTTTATTAAAACATACCATAAATTAATCGCCTGACAGTTTTTTGATTATTTAGATTCAAATAGGAATGTAATTAAACTGATAATTTCTGTAAATAATATTTAATTCAAATCAATTGACTTAAACAGTTTTTATACCTATATTATCATATATTAGTTTTTATAAAATATACTTAATTTTGAAAAATATTTTCACATTTTAAGTAGTTTAGAAGACAATATCTTCATAAAATTTAACCAGCTGCCCAAGTAACAAGGTAAGGTATGAATAAAGTAGCAATTTAGAATTGAAAACCGGCTTTTCTAAATCTAAAGCAATCATGATCTCAGCAATTATTGAAGATTTGAGTGCTAAGTGAATTTTTAGTTGAATGTATATTTACATAACAATGTTTTAAATTTATTTTATTACACATTTCTTTAAAAGTAATAATATGAAAATATATATGTTTAACTGTTGATTGTATGTAATCAATTTCAAATTTAATATTTGCAGTTATATTAATCGGAGAACAACCCTATGTATAATAAAATCACAAGGGAAGAAAATTCCAGTTGTGGCTTTGGTAAAAGAATTATATTCAAAGCCGTAGCTGGGGCTTTGAGTTTAATTATGCTGCAAACTCAAGCAGCATCTAATATCTTTGCTGATGTTCCTCTGCGTTTACAAAGCAAATCTACTACCACAACTGCTTATAACATAAAACCTAATATTACTTTGTATATCGATGATTCGGGTAGTATGGGCGATTCAATCGGTTATAAATGTCAGTATCGTACATACACCTGTCAAAGATTAAACCCAAACACCAAAAAATGTTCTAACTGGGGTCCGACCAGCGGATGGAGCGGAGAGAATAATATGGTTACGGGATTTCCAGATTTAGCTAGACTAAATGAGCAAATTGATGATCCCAGTTTACCTGTAAATGAACACAAATGGACTTTTTATGGTTACTGTAAAGCTATCGGTATCGATGGTGACAAGAGAACAACCAAAATGATGATGGTACAAAGAGTATTATCAGATATTGTTGACACCAATAAAAATGAATTTTATTTCAGTCTCCAACCAATGAATAACTGGGCTGATTTAGAAAAAAATCCTAATGGATCATATCCTGCATATATTACTCCAGACTACAACAAATTTTACGATACCTCTGAGCTTAAAGATTACCAGTTTATTAAAGATCATATAATCGGAAACAAAGCGCAATCTATTCGAGGATTAAGAGCATCGGGAGGCACACCCACAGCCCTAAGGTTAAACGCTGTTGTACGCAATACAGTGATGAACAAATTGAGATATCGTTGTCAGAAATCTTATTTAATCCTATTAACTGATGGTCTGGATGCCGGTACACTTCCGATAACTGATTCTACTTATTTTGCCGGACGACTTAATTATGGTTATGATGGTTATTTCGATGGAAGCAATATCAGACCAGATGGTGCCCTCGTAAACATAAATAATCGGTTTAATTTGCTCAATTACTACACCAATACTTTGGCAAACAAAAATTTTGGTGATTACATTTATTCCAAAGATTTTGTTAACAACTATGGTGGTGGTTATCAGGTAAATACCAATAAGTTTACAGATAAAAGATCAGTTGATGAAGCTGGTCAACCATGGAATGGACCGGATCCACTGGGCGATAAACCTGGACACACAAAAAATTTTACTCAGACAGCACAAACATTCACTATAGGTGTGGGACTGGGAAGCAGAGCTTTGTCAACTGACCAATCAAGAGCAATAGCATATTTGTTAAATGGTGCTTCTCCAAAGCCTGACTATGACCCCAAAACTAACCCAAATGCTAGGTACTTTTTCAATGCAAATTCGTTGGAGGAGATTAATGAAGCTTTTAAAAAGATTTTTGAGGAAATAAAAGGAAAAACAACCACTACTACAGTAAATGTTACCACTACCGCCCCTTCTGTAGGTATTTCAAGTACAACAACTAACAACTCCAGAATTACAATCAAAGTTGAAACTGGTGGCTGGAGTAGTCAGATTTGTATTAATAAAATAGATGGTTCTGATAATGAATCCTGCGAAATTCGGCCTAGCTATGCTAATCGTAAATTGCTGCTGAATGATGGTACAAACACTTATTTGTTTTCTGATTCATTAAAAGATTTAAATAATAATTATTTTTTAATTCCAGATAATGATAAGAATAAGACAGAATGGTTGAATGGTTTGCTTACTTGGCTTAGCCGTTCAAAAGCTGACAACGAGATTAAAAAAGACGGATTTGTTCTGAACTACCGCGAGCGTAAGCAAAAAGACAATTATGGAGACACCCACAATATCGGTGATATTGATGATAATCCCATTCTTACTATTGGTGGTGATAGCCATGGCGGTGAATATCAGAAGTATATGATAACTTCTGCCAACGATGGTATGGTATATGTTTTCCAATCTACTAGTAATGAAACTCGGCCTTACGATTTGAAATTTAATTTCATGCCTATGGCTATTGAGCGACAAAGTAATGATGGTAGTGATATTGTTGCCCACTATTACAAAGATTTAACTGATAATAATTATGGCAGAGATAGTGAACATCCACATCGATTTTTATTAAATGGTGGTTTTTCTGTCTATGAAACTGAAGACAGAGGCGGTGCACCTGAACTGATATTTATGGTTTCTAATATGGGTCAAGCCGGACGCGGAGCATTTGCTATTAATATCGGCGGAAAAGATTTGATTTCTGGAAAGCCAATAGGCGCTGACAATATGGGAAGCTCCGACTGGTATAAAAATGTATTTCTTTTCCAGACGCCCACCGGAGAAAATAATAAATTTGGCTATACAATTGGTACCCCTAGTGTAGCCCGTGTTCGGGTCAACACCGATAAAGATGCCTCAGCTGTTTCAGTTAAGGATCACATCCGGGAAGCTGCGTTCCTTAATAATGGATATAATTACTCTGAAGACTACCGTAACTTGCCAACTCAACAATCTGAAGAGTCAGCATTGTATATTTATGATGTATTGGGTATAGATGTCGGTACTGCTGGTTATGTCAGAACTGGAATGCATGCCGGCCAACAAATAGCCAAGCTGGTTGCCCCGGGCGGATCAGGTGGGTTATCCAGTCCGGTTGCTTATGATATTGATGGTGATGGCGTTGCTGATCTTGTTTATGCCGGTGATTATGCAGGTAATATGTTCCGTTTTGATTTGCGTAGCCCAAATCCAGCTAATTGGAAAGCGACTAAAATCTTTTCAGCGGGCGCTCCTATTACTACAGCACCAGCTATTTTTGAAGCCCAAAAAGACCCTAATATTTCTTCAACGGATCAGAAAACGAATCGTAAAGTGGTTATTGTGTTCGGTACAGGTAGTGATATTTATCAGTCTGATCTGGAAAATAAGGATCAACAAACCATTTATGGTATTTACGATGATCTGACACCTAATGTTGATCCACTGGTTAGTAAAAATTCTTTACTACAACAAGTTATGACCTATAACGGTGGAACAGGTGTGTTAAGTAATAATCCTTTTTCAGCTGACAAATACAGAGGCTGGTATTTTAACCTGAATACCGATGGTGAGCGTGTGGTAACACCTGTAGAACAGCTTTTATATTCTGGAATGGTGCTTACCCGTTCTTATTCAGTTTCTTCTGATAATAAGCTACGTGATCCTTGTCAGCCGGTAACCACAAATGAAAAAACCAATGTTTACACAAGAAAAACGCAATTCAATGCTCTAACAGGTGGTGCATTGCTTGAATCGGATCCGCATATCATCTATGATCCAAACACTCCCCTAGCTAGCAGTGTTGGCATTGACAGTCTAGTAGGTATGAAAATTAGTGGTGGAAGTAATAAGAATGTTCTCAGCGTTTCTGGTAAACAAACTTCATTAAATAAACAAAAGGAAAATCAGACAAGCTGTTTACGAACCGCTCCTCAGGTAGCCATGACAGATGGATCCAAACCAGTGATAAGTGGTGTTCAAATGTGTCCGATCAGCATTAAACGATTGTCATGGAGAGAAGTGAAAACAAGTTATCTTGATTAAATTAATTAAATAGCTAGTATTGATAACTTTAATCTGCACTTACTACTTGAGTAATAGCTTAGGTAGTAAGTGCTTTTTTTTATTTAAAATATGAAAAATAATTTTTTTATTGGCTTGAAAAGAAGTTTAGATTAGCGGGCGTTTAAAACTAATATAAAAAGTATATTTTTTAAGTTTTAAAACAAATATTTATTGCGATAATAATCTAATTAGTTTGCAAAATGGCCTAGTTTTTCCATTTTGGTGTGCAAATACTGCTGATTTTCAGGATTTTGCCCCACGTGCAAGGGTACGCGCTTGACTACGTTGATGCCCAATGCTTTGAGGGTATCTACTTTGTGCGGGTTATTGGTCATCAGTTGAACTGAACCGATGCTAAGATAATCAAGAATATATTTGGCCAGACTGAAATCACGTGCATCTATAGGCAGTCCTAAGGCCAGATTGGCTTCTACGGTATCCATACCTTCATCCTGAAGCTTGTAAGCTCGAATCTTATTGAGTAAACCTATGCCCCTGCCTTCTTGCCGCAAATAGACAATTACACCACGCCCTGCCTTCTGTACGGCCTTCATGGCTGCTTCTAGCTGTGGCCCGCAATCGCAGCGCCTAGAAAAAAGAGCATCACCGGTCAGGCATTCTGAATGGATGCGGCCAAGAACTGGTTCGCCACTGCTTACATCACCTACTGTAAGTGCAATGTGTTCCTGTTTATTGCGTACATCTTCAAAACCGTACATTGTGAATTCACCCCACTGGGTAGGCAAACGGCATGCGGAAATGAATCTTACGGGGCTGTTATCTTTTATCTGATTTTGTTGTGTTGCTTTCATGTTTTTATCTCTTGATGGAAGTCTCGATGGCCTGATGCAGGTTTTGCAATAATGGAGGAATGACAATGGCTAATGCTGTACAATCTATCAGTTCGGCTTCGGTAATAGCATTGGGCTGTATGTGTGCTGCATATAGTACGCCCAGTACTTGCCCCTGTGAATTGGTAATTGGAATAGCCAGCTGGGAATGAGCAGCCTGCTCGCCAGTTAAGCTGCCATCGCTCAGCCAATGCTGGACATTATTCACCTGATTCAGCCAGCCGGTAGTGGCGGTACGTGCAAATAAATACTGCTGCACCTGTTGCTGGCCGCAAACGATTTGTGCTGGCAGGCTGCTACCACGGGAAAGCAGTCGATACAATTGTCCTGCTATTTCATCCAGCTCATATAAGTATAATGCAAAGATTTCATTATGATGACGGCTGGCTATTGAATCTAAAGCCAAATACATCTGGCGCAAGGTATATGTGCTGTTGTTATTGGTAGTAAAAAGTTCTGTAGGCTGAAGCTGATGCAATGATGCGGTGTTCACTCCTAGTTTTTCTGCAAGACTAAAACCATTTTCCTGATACCAAATTACTGACATATCTATTTCGGCCTGTGCGAGTGTTAAAACCGATTGGGCAGCCAGCATGGCCATCTGCACTTGGTCTGCCGATAATTTTAATCCTTGAGTTTGCAGGTAATCATACACCTGAGCACAAGCCATACGTTTCCTTGGAGATTTCTTTACAAACAAATATTGTAACCGAAAATGATGCTGATTCTAGCAAATATGCTTCAAGCGTCTTTAAAAACTTATTTATTCATTATTAAATTATTTATAAGTTAATGTGATGACAGATATTAATGGTTATTTATCAGTTATTTTCATGAGTGTTGTGATGGTCTAGGTCTGATTGGTTTCAATGATTCTGTGGGGATATTAGGTGATTGTTTCTTTGTATCTGGGTGAAGGATAAATATGGGCCGTTAATTTAATTGTAACAAGTTAAAATAATGTTAAGTACTTGTATTATATTAAATTACATCGAATAATATCTTCACCGTAGTTTCACGGTTACTATTGTGAATAGGAGTAGTATATGAGTAATCTTAAACCTGGCGATAATTCTGGTACCAACGGTGGTATTTATCAAGAAGTTGATCAGCACGGCCATCCTCTGGAAAATTTTGCAACAATTAAGGATCATGAAAAAGCACCACCTACTCAGCACGCAGGTAATTGCTGGAAACTGAAAAGCAGAACACCAGACAGTAAGCATTAGTTTTACTTAGACAGCTATCTGGCTGTGGTTTTTGATGGGTTTATAAATAAAATCTGTGGCAGTCAGATAGCTTAGAAGATTAAAACATTGAAAAATAATATCAATTTTTTGTTTTATTTTTTTGATATTGAAACTGTACTGTGATGGATACGTGAATTAAGAGTATGAAACTCTGCTTTTCTGACTAAATCAACTTTTACATGGATATTACTATATAATGTTTTAAATCTAGTATCCCATTTCTTGTCTACTATTTAGATTTCTTCTCCAGTTTCTTCCTTATTTCTTGCTTAGAATATAGCTATTTGTTATCTCTGCGTTCTCAAATGCTGTCTCCAATATTTGTTTATTTTTTTCGTTAATATTCTGATTTTTCAAATCTATTTTCATAATACTCTTTTGCATTTTCAGCAGATATTAGGTATTTGCCATATAATTTTCTTTACTTTACTTCAAAGTCGATATTTAATACCGTTATTTACTATCAATAACAGAACTAGCTTTGATAAACGTAGAGAGAAATCACCATGAAAAAAATTACTGCATTGTCTGGAATTATTGCAATGGTTTCTATGCCGCTAATAGCTGCCGGTCAAGGAGGATTTACTGGTCCTTCTGTGTCCACGCAAAAGAGTGGATATAAAGACCCTAATGCCGCTGTAACCACTGTTATTCATGCCAAATCTTTGCCTGACGACAGTCGTGTAATTTTGCGTGGCAAAATAACCGAACGTGTTTCGGATGATATGTATAAGTTTAAGGATGCTACTGGGGTAATAGATGTGGATATCGACCAAAAGCGTTGGAACGGACTAAGCGTCGGTCCACAGGATACCGTGGAAATTCAGGGAGAAGTAGATAAGGACTGGAATTCAGTTGAAATCGACGTGAAACATCTTCGTAAGATTGTGCCATAAATCTAGCGATAAACAGCGCCTGCATGTTCAGGAAACGCTATCTATGTTTTGTCTGAGTATGCGTTGATTTTGTTAGCCTGACTATGTATGGCATGGCTTGTAGAAATATGTGACTAAATAATTTAATAAAAAAATATTATGCTGTATGATTAATACTAATTAAAGTATAAGTATATCGGCTTTATGCCACAACTTGAGGAAATGAGTGTGAAAAGGTCGCTACCCAGTTGCTGCTTTGTTGGTAAATATGTTTTGCCAGTTTGAATATATTGATTAAATATAATTTATAAATATCAGGTTTGTTTATGTCTTTTCTGCAAATACTGTCTTTGGTATTGCTGGTATTGATACTGGTGTTATCTATCTGGCGACATGTAAATATTGGTTTATTAGGATTTTGTGCAGCTGCCGTAATGCTGGTGGCTTCACAGACTTATCCTGATAGTGGTATGGCCTCTCAAGCTCAGGCTTTAACTGCTAAAACGGTATTGGCTCATTTCCCAGGATCTATTGTGACGTTGTTAATCGGGGTGTCTTTACTCTTTGCTCATTTTGAACGCAGTGGCAGTCTCAGCTGGATTACCGATAAGGTCTATAAAACAATTGGTAATCATGCGATGCTGATTCCTTGGGTGGGTTATGTGTTTGGTCTGTTTATCTCAACGGCCGGTGCATTTTCTACGGCTACCATTACTTTGCTGGTGCCGATTACGGCTGCTTTGGGCAGACGTTTGCCAAAAATATTTTTTATTTGTGAGGTGGCGGCTGTTGTAGGGGCGAATACTGGGGCATTATCTCCTATTAATCCTGTAGGGATGGTGATTAAAGATGCTGCCAGCCATGCGAATGTGAGTTTCAACGGCTGGCAGCTCTGGATGTTGGGAACGATTGTAAGTGCTGTAACAGTATTGATCTTGCAATTTATTTTTAGCCCTAAAAGAATGACAGATAGCCCAAAAGGCCAAAAACCTGGGCGTGGGCTGGCCCTGTTGAAACCGATAGCGTTGGATAACAGTGAGAAGAAACAATTGTGCCCTTCTTACGCTGTGTGCTCCACTCTGGCTGTATTGCTGTTTATTGTGCTGGTGGTGTTTGCCGATGCTGATGTCGGCCTAACTTCGATTTCGCTGGCTGTGGCTATGATGCTTTTGT
This sequence comes from Snodgrassella sp. B3837, assembly GCF_026535955.1. Lineage (NCBI taxonomy): Bacteria > Pseudomonadati > Pseudomonadota > Betaproteobacteria > Neisseriales > Neisseriaceae > Snodgrassella > Snodgrassella sp. B3837. The sequence goes on along the minus strand of NZ_JAFNPI010000002.1, from coordinate 36,144 downwards.
TTCCGCAGCAAAGTAAGGATTTTTCTAAAAAAATTCCTTGGAATGCGGTGATTGTGATTAGCGGACTGCTGGTGTTTATTGGGACAATGATGTCAGTACATACGATGACGGCTGTAGAAGAAAGCTTGCTAAGTATGACAAGCAATCAGATTATTCTGCTATTTATCATTGCTTATCTCACGACCTGCCTGAGTAATGTGGAATCATCGACTATCGGGGTAATTAGTTTGATGACGCCGATGATTTTCACCATTTTTGGTGGCTCTGAACATTTACCACTGATTTTGGCAGCCTGTACGGCACCAGCTTTGCTGAGTGTAATCAACCCGATTCATATTGCCGGCACCTTAATCGTCAGCTACACCGATGAGCAGCAACAGGATGCGATGTTTAGGCGTCTGCTGACTATCGCTTTTTTTACAATACCGATTATTCCGGGTGCCACAATGATTTTACCGGCCATTCTGTTCTGAATGTTACCGGCAGTCTGATGTTTTACGGGTGATGGATTGGATTTGTGCATAGAAAATATTTTGTGATTATGCAGCAGGTGCTTAGTTAATGCTTATTTAGCTGATAATTTATTTATTTTCTGATTCATGCTAACAAACTTTATTTTTTAATTTAATTCCAAAAATTAGTGATTAAGTTAATTTTTGTTTGTTTATTTTACCTAGATACTTTATAACGATAAACACATTTATCTTCCTATTTTGCTGTAAGAAACATACTGAAAGCTGAATAAATTTAAATTTTGTTTGATTAGTGTGAATTTCAACGCAACTTTTCTTTTCAGAATGATAACAAATCAGGACTACTTATGAACTTACCACAGATATTATCGCTCGTATTACTGGTTGTGATTTTAATTCTGGCTGTCTGGCGACATGTCAATATTGGTTTGCTAGGGTTCAGTGCAGCAGCTGTAATGGTGATGGTCTCTGCTTTAGGTGCAGATGGTTCCGCTGCTGAGACAGTGCTAAGCAGTAAGGCAGTGCTGAATCATTTTCCCGGTGCCATTGTGACGCTGCTCATTGGTGTATCTTTGTTGTTTGCCCATTTGGAAAAAAGCGGTGGGCTGAGTTGGTTTACCGATAAGGTATACTCAAAAATGGGACATCGAACCCATTTGGTACCATGGATAGGCTATTTTATCGGTTTTGCCATTTCTACAGCCGGCGCGTTTTCTACTGCTTCGATTACTTTGCTGGTTCCTATAATAGCAGCTCTGGGCAGAAAACATCCCCGATTATTTTTTATCTGTGAAATGGCTGCAATCATCGGGGCGAATACTGGAGCTCTGTCTCCTATTAATCCCACTGGACAGGTTATTCTTGAGGCAGCAAAAAAAGCTCAAGTCATCTATAGCCCATGGCTAGTATGGTTTCTGGGGATGGTGCTCAGTTTTGTGCTGGTTATCGCTTTACAGATAGTTTTCCAAGATAAACGGGTAGTTGATGTATCCGAAGTGAACAAGGGCAAAAAGGGTTATCTGTTACTTAAACCTGTGACTCAGGAAAGTTGTGATAATCATCAATTGCAGCCTTTTTATGCACTTTGTTCGACAATTGCGGTGCTGATTTTTCTGTTTCTGGTGATTTTTGCTAAGGCTAATGTTGGTTTAACTGCATTAACGTTAGCTGTGGTGATGATGCTGTTTTTCCCTAAAAACAGTAAGGATTTTGTGAAAAAGATTCCTTGGAATGCGGTAGTAGTAATCAGCGGGCTTTTGGTTTTTATCGGTACGATGATGCAGATTGATACCATGAAAGCTGTAGAACAGGGACTATTGAGTATGACCAGCAGTAAAATTGCGCTATTGTTTATGCTGGCCTATCTGACCACCTTCCTCAGTAATGTTGAATCGTCTACTCTTGGTGTAATCAGTCTGATGATTCCGATGGTATTCACGATTTTCGGAGACTCACCACAGATTTCCCTGATTCTAGCAGCTTGTGCGGCTCCGGCTATGCTGAGTGTGGTTAATCCGATTCATATTGCAGGCACACTTGTTGTGAGTGTTACGGATGAAAAACAGCAGGAAACGATGTTTAAACGCTTACTGATTATCGCTTTTGCTACAGTACCGTTTTTCCCTGGTCTGGCTATGATTGTGCCGGCCATCATGATGTAAACTGATAATGAAATACACACATTTGCCGATGAATAAGCGCTGTTGGTGATACGGCTGGTAATTTCTGTTTTCTCTCTGTAGTTTTGCTGCTTAAGACAGGTGGACAGTTTGAGGGAATGCAAAAAGCGGTTAACAATTGGGCAGGAGTACGGCACAATTGACTTCTGTTTTCGACTGATATTTTCATATGCAGATTTATTTGGTTGGTGGTGCGGTAAGAGATAAATATTTGCAGCGTCCTGTGTCTGACCGCGACTGGGTAGTAGTGGGTGCCACGGCAGTAGAAATGTCTGAGGCTGGCTATCAGCCGGTGGGCAAAGATTTTCCGGTGTTTCTACATCCGCAAACACACGAAGAATATGCGCTGGCGCGTACAGAACGCAAAGTCGCCGCAGGCTACAGTGGATTTACTTTCCATGCAGCAGCAGATGTGACGCTGGAGCAGGATTTAAAACGGCGTGATTTAACCATCAATGCAATGGCAGAGGATTCTGAAGGCCATCTGATTGACCCTTATCATGGTCTGGAAGACTTACGTCGTGGAATTTTGCGCCATGTTAGCCCTGCTTTTGCTGAAGACCCAGTGCGCATTCTGCGCATTGCCCGCTTTGCGGCTCGTTATGGCTTTCAGGTAGCAGATGAAACCATGGGGTTGATGCGACAAATGGTGGACAACGGGGAAGTCAACGCACTGGTCGCAGAAAGAGTATGGCAGGAACTGGCTAAGGGATTGATGGAAAACCAGCCGCGTCTGATGATTGAAGTTTTGCGTGCCTGCGGTGCCCTGAAAATTATTCTGCCAGAAGTAGATGCTTTGTTTGGGGTACCACAACGAGCTGTGCATCATCCAGAAATAGATGCGGGTGAGCACACGCTACTAAGCCTTCAGTATGCTGCGGAACACGATTATTCATTACCCGAACGTTATGCAGCCCTCACCCATGATTTAGGTAAAGCGTTAACTCCTAAGGATAAGCTACCTGGTCATCCTGGACACGATTATGCTGGAATCAAGCTAGTGGAAGCTGTTAATCAGCGCTGGCAGGTTCCCAAAGCCTGTGCCCAGTTAGCTTTACTGATATGCAGCTATCACATCAGGCTGCACAGTGTGGGACAGTTGAAACCCAAAACTGTTTTGGAGATTCTCAAGCAAACTGATGCGTTACGGCGTCCACAACGCTTTGCTCAAATTCTGCGAGTCTGTGTGGCCGATGTCCGTGGTCGGCTGGGTTTTGAGCAACAACCTTATCCGCAGCAGCAACACTGGCTGGCATTACAGTCGGCAGCCATGGCAGTTGATGCTGCGGCCATTGCACGAGCTTCTGATAATCCGCAACATATTGCGCATGCTATAGAACGAGCGCGGCTACATCAAATCAGCCCATTGCAGAATGCTTATCGTCAATCACAATCTAATGGCTATTAATTATGGTAGTTGCAACGTTGGTTACTTCTCTGGCCGATAAATTAAAACTGCATAAACAGCAGGCTGCCGAAACTTACCGGCGACGGAAGCATCCCTTTGTTTACTTCCGCCAGCACACGCAAATTATTTCTGAAATACTGACTACTTTGTGGCAGCACTTTTTTGCCGAGCAGGAATTATGTTTACTGGCAATAGGTGGTTTCGGCCGTGGTGAGATGTATCCATATTCAGACGTGGATATGGCTATTGTTAGTAGAGAGCCAGTCAGTGATATGTTGCAACATCAGATCGCTGCATTTATTCAGATTTTGTGGGACATTCATCTGCAACCTGCTGCCAAAGTAGGTACGATTGATGAATTATGCGAAAGCGCACGGCAGGATTTAACCGGCGATTCCGCATTGCTAGAAAGCCATTATTTGTGTGGCAGCCGGCAGCTGGCGACAGAGTTAATCCATCAACTGGATTTACAGCGTGATGTCGCTGCATTTACAGAAGGTAAAATACTGGAGCAGAGCCAACGTTATACAAAAGCTTCTGGTGAAGCCAGCTTGTTAGAAGCTAATGTAAAAACGACTCAGGGTGGTTTACGTGATATTCATACTTTATTGTGGCTGGCAAAAGTACAGGGACTACCGCCCCAGATTCATGATTTGATGCGTAATGCCATTCTAAACCGCACCGAGGCAAGATTGCTACTCAGCTGCCAGAAGCAGCTTGCCAGAATCCGCATTGAGCTGCATTTGACCGCAAAACGAGCTGAAGACCGGCTGATTTTCGACCTTCAGACACAGGTGGCAGAAAATCTGGGATATGTGGATGATACAAATTCACGTGCCAGTGAAAAGCTGATGCATGATTTTTACCGCGCCATTAAAGGTGTAAAACAACTCAGTGGCATTCTGGTGCCGATGCTGCGAGACCGCGTCTATGCCACGTTGCCTCGCGTAGTTGTGGAGCTGGATGAACATTATTATCAAGTTGGCAATATGCTGGCGGTACACAACCTTGAGCTTTTTCGGCATAAGCCGGAGCATATTTTTATCAGTCTGCGGATTGCACAGGAACACAGCGATATTATTGGTCTGGCACCAAAAACCCTGCGAGCATGGTGGGCTGCAGCTCATCAGCAAGTGAATGAAGCGTTTTATCAGAATCCAATCAATCGCGAATGCTTTGCTGGCTTCTTCCGGCATGGCAATGGTCTGACGCACTTACTTAGATTTATCAATCTGTATGGTGTGCTAGGCAAGTATCTGCCGGCGTGGGAAAAAATTGTGGGTTTACTGCAACACGACCTGTTTCATATCTATCCGGTAGACGACCATATTTTAATGGTGGTGCGTAATATGCGCCGTTTGGCTATGGAACGACACAGCCATGAACAGCCATTTGCTTCTACTTTGATGCATGCTTTTGAACGCAAGCACATTTTATATATGGCGGCATTGTTTCATGATATAGCTAAAGGACGTGGCGGCGATCACGCCGTGAAAGGCGTAGCTGATGCACGTTCCTTTGCAAAAGATCATTTTCTGGATGCAGAGGAAAGTGATTTGCTTGCATGGTTGGTGGAACAGCACCTGTTGATGTCGATGACTGCGCAAAAAGAAGATATTCAAGACCCTGAAGTAGTAGCTCGATTTAGTAATCAAGTTAAAACAATTGAACGGTTGACCGCATTGTATTTGCTTACGGTTGCAGATATTCGCGGTACTAATCCAAAAATCTGGAATTCATGGAAAGCCAGCCTACTGGAAAGTTTATATAAAGCCGCACTGCATTACCTAAACGGTAGACAGAGTAACCGGCAGACAGCCATTCTTGACCGGCGTCAGCAGGCGATGCATGAATTAAGCCAGTATCAAATCAGCGAGTCACAGCAGCGTGAACTGTGGCATATTCTCGGGCAGGCGTATTTTGCACGCCATGAATGGCAGGATATTTTGTGGCATTTGTCCAAAATCATCAATTATGAGCAGCAGCCACAGGCACATAGTCAGTGGCTTCCGGATACAAATACATTAAAAGTGATGGTTTATATGCCAAACCGGCCAAAACTCTTTACAGAGCTGGCTTCAGTGTTTAGTGAGGCAGGAATGAATATCCTGACTGCGCGTGCTTATATTACCGACCACAACTTTATTCTGGATACTTTTATTCTACAATTTCCATCTGGCCTCAGCACTGCTGATTACCTCAGTATTCAGAATAAAACTGAGCTGGCACTAAACCAGTTTGTGAATGGCAATCTGTCGATGAGTGCTGCCACTCCGGCTAGTCTGAGCCGGCGCAGCAGGCATATGCCGATAGCGCCCCGCATTACCATCGATGAGGAAGATAACCCTGGCTGGTATAATTTACACATCATTACGGCTAATCGACGCTTTTTATTGGCCAATATTGCCGCAGTGTTATCAGAGCTGAATATCAGCATCCGATTTGCCAAAATCACCACATTGGACGAACGTGTAGAAGACAGCTTTCTGGTGTATGCGCCCCATCTAGCAGATACCCAGCAGCAATTACAGTTAAAAAATGCACTGCTAGACCAGCTTCTGTGCTGAACAAGACAATGTAGTAACGGCCTAAAAATTACAGGTAAACAATACATATAGTGAAGAGATAATGAACACATTCAGGACTGACAGGGAATTATTACGCCAATGGCAGCGGCTGGCACGCAGTCAGTTTCCTGCTATATGCCAACCTCGTCCTGCAGAAAGCCATAAAGGTACCTTTGGTACACTGGGTATTATTGGTGGCGCTGAAGGCATGGCTGGATCGGTTTCTTTGTCGGCTGTAGCAGCTTTGCATTGTGGATGCGGTAAAGTCTGGCTAGGCTTTAACCAGCCTTTTTTACCCTTACCGGTACTGGCACAACAGCCGGAAATTATGCTAGCTACTGCTGAGCAACTGCTGCAACGCTCAGACATTAGTGCATGGGTAATCGGTTGTGGTTTGGGCACACAAGAATCGGCTGTATCAGTACTGACAGCATGCCTGCAACAACACAATATAGTTACGTTGTTGGATGCAGATGCGCTTAATCTGCTGGCACAGCAGCCAGATATCCTGACCGGTAGAAAGAATAAACACAATATTATACTGACACCTCATCCCGGAGAAGCCTCTCGCTTGCTGCAATGCAGCATCAGTGAAATACAAGGAAACCGCAACCAAGCAGTATGCCGATTGGCAGCAAAATATAATGCATGGGTTGTTTTGAAAGGACATCAAAGCCTGATCGCTTCACCTAACGGGCAAGTTTGGCAGAATAACAGTGGCAATCCCGGGCTAGCTACGGCTGGCAGTGGAGATGTGCTCGCCGGAATTATCGGAAGTCTATTGGCGCAACAAATACCATTGGAGCAAGCCGTTTATGCTGGTGTGTGGTTACATGGTACAGCTGCCGATATCCTTGCTGCCAATGAAATTGGCCCTATTGGTTTATGTGCCGGTGAAATTGCCCCAGCTGTACGCTGGCTGAGAAACCGCCTGAGTGAAACTAATTGAATAGTAAACAAGCCGGATATTTGGATAAGTAACCGGCTTTGACTTTCCTTCTAAAGGTTTATTGTACGAAAGGGCTATTATTGCTTATCTGCCAGTGCCCAGTTCACGGCCGCAGTAGCGTGGATGGCAGTTGTATCAAAAACAGGCACCGGACTATCTGCTTCAGATACCAGCAACATGATTTCAGTACAACCAAGAATTATGGCCTCTGCTCCCGCATCTACCAAATGTTGAATAATCTGCCGATACTGCTGGCGCGACTCTTCACGAATAATGCCGGACACCAGTTCGTTATATATGATTTTATGCACTGTTTGGCAATCATGATCATTTGGAATCAGTACCTGCAAACCATATTTATCGGTGAGCCGTCCTTTGTAGAAGTCCTGCTTCATGGTAAATTCCGTACCCAGCAACCCGACTTTGCGAAGTTTTTGGCGGCAAATTTGTTCGGCAGTAGCATCGGCTATGTGTAGCAATGGAATGCAAACACTGTTTTGCACTTGCTCCGCCATACGATGCATGGTGTTGGTGCAAATAACGATACATTCTGCACCGCCCTGCTGCAACTGACGCGCGGCATGGCACATTTTTTCAGCCAACTTATCCCACTGACCCTGATGCTGTAACGCTTCTATTTCTGCGAAATCAACAGACAACATAATGCTTTGAGCTGAATGGGTACTGCCTAGTCGATCACGTACCTGCTCATTTATCATGCGGTAATATTCCGCAGAACTTTCCCAGCTCATGCCGCCAATTAAACCGATGATTTTCATTATTAACCCCCTTGAAATACATCTAAAAAATTATTTATTTTAATAATTTGAGAATTTGTTCAGGCTTCTCAATCACATAATCAGCTGGCCAACTCGCTGTATCGTCTGTGGCACTGATGTAACCCCAGTTTGCCAATACGGTAATCATACCGGCTTGACGTCCTGCTTGCATATCACGTTCAGCATCACCAACATACATACAATTTTCCGGTGCCACACCGATTTGTCTGCAGGCGTAAAACATCGGTATGGTGCTGGGCTTGGGAGCGCTGGTGGTATCACCACTTACAACTACAGATGGTTTAACACTATATTCTAATTTTGGAAGCAGGCGGTCAGTAAACACATGTGGTTTGTTGGTAATAATGCCCCAGACAATATTTTGCTCAGCTAACTTGAGCAAAAGCTCATTGACACCTCCAAACAATACAGTTTCATCAGTAAAGTGCAGCTCGTATTCGGCCAGAAAATCACGCCGCAAAGTGGCAAATTCAGGATGATCCGGTTGCCATCCAGTTCCTAGCGTGATCAGGCCGGAAGCACCATGGCTGGCTACCGGTCGAATTTCGGTCATGCTTTTTTGCGGCAGATGCTGCTTTTCCAAAACTCGGTTGAGAGTGGTACCCAAATCTGGGGCAGTATCTGCAAGTGTGCCATCTAAATCAAATAATACCGCTTTAATCATGATTTCGTTTCCATCCATGAGCTGCATGTATTGTATTAATGTGCATGTTGATGAGCAACAGAAGGCATGCAGCATAACAAATTGTCACTGTGCGTATGGGCATTGCTTTCCGTCTGTACTGTTACATGATGGATATCATGTTTGAGCAGAACAGAGGCAAGCTCATTCACTAGTTTCTCTGCTTCGGCAACGGTAATGGTACCATCCACAACGATATGACAAGACAATGCGTTCATATTACTGGTAATTGTCCATGCATGTAAATCATGCACGGCCTTGATTCCTGGCATGGCCAATATCACATTGCCTAGCTGCTCAAGTTCGATGTCGTCTGGGGTTCCTTCCATTAGAATACGCAATGTTGTTTTCAGAATACCGATACCACTGTAAGCAATCAAACAGGCCACTACTACACTGGCCAACGGGTCTGCCCAACGCCAGCCGAACAGCATCATGAGTATGGCCGCAACGATCGCCCCTACAGATCCGAGTAAATCACCCAGCACATGTAAAAAAGCACCGCGCATATTTACATTATGCTCGGTCTCAGTACTTCGATGCATATACCACGCGATAGCGATATTCACCAGCAAACCCAAGACACTGATAATCAGCATGCCACGAGTAGCAATGGCTGGTGGATTAACGAAACGGCCAATGGCTTCATAGACAATCAATACTGCAATCACCATCAGTGCGATGCCGTTAACGGCTGCGGCAATAATCTCAAAACGCTTATAACCGAATGTCTGCCGCTGATTAACCGGCCGTTCACTCAGATGAAATGCTATTAGAGACAATGCCAGTGCTAGCGCATCGGAAAACATATGGCCGGCATCGGAAAGCAGCGCTAGACTATTGGTTAACCAGCCACCGATGATTTCCACCAGCATATAAGCCCCGATAACCAACAATGAAACACGCAGCACCTGCTTATCCGCGGCGTGTGCTCCAAGATGATGGTGATGCCCGCTTTCATGAGTGTGCTCATGAGTACGATTGTGTTGGTGCATAGTAAGCCTTATCTAAAATAGCCTGAGAATGCTTCAGGCTAAACCCTGACGTAAGGTAAAAGTCAATTACTGATATCAGCCGAGCTGAGGACAAATGATGGCATAATGCATTAAAGATACAGAAATTTATTGCCACAGATTAGCTGAGCTTTTGGATAATAGCAAAAAAAAAATAAACCTACTGCTATTTCAATTCACTTAATATAAAAAGCTTTCACTGAGACTGGTCAAACAACAATAGATAGTGCGGTTATGTTGATATATGATAACTATAGTTATATTCTAAAATAAAATTTTTTTGGATAACAAAATTTTATATTTGAATTTCGTTACAATATTTCACACTTACAGGTAAAATAGTCACTTTCTAATTTGATGCAATTTTGCCCCACCATGGCTCTATCAATATAGAAATTTACAGCCAATCTAGATTAACCGAAAAGAATGTTATTCAGCAGCCTCAGAACGAAACAAACACAGTATTCCGAACCAGAACGGTGAAAAATTTTTATTCAGAAATCAATTAAGCCACTACAGTAGAATCTTTGTTTGCAACTTCGAGTGATATACAGCCTAAATCTCTGTGTCCTGCCGATAGGCATAAACATGAATTAACTGATTTTAAACAGAAACTTTTCTGCTTATATGTTTGGCATGGTTAAACAATCTCTTTTTTATTTTTGCTTATTGGCTTCATGTTTAGCTTTATATCCATCGAATTTAGTCTGTGTTTCATTGTTTTTTTCTGCCTATATTGGCTTCTGGGCGCCAGACCAAGGATCCAGAATTTTCTTTTATTGTGTACCAGTTATCTGATTGTGTATCTATGCGGTAGACTGCCGGCTCTGGCCACCCTATTAATATATACATTTATCATTTATGTGATATCAGCCTGCATTAATCGCAGTAAAAAACCGAGAATCTGGCTGATATCTGGAATTACCATTACCATTCTGCAACTGATATTGTGGAAATATTCCGATTTTTTCTCTGCACAAATAAACGAGAATTCGGATTGGTTTAGGAGTAACACAGACTGGATAGCTAATGTTATATTACCGCTGGGCTTATCCTATTATTCATTTCAAGCAATTAGCTATCTGGTTTCTCTTTATCAACTTCGCAATGGTAGACAAATAGCCGGCCAGCCTTTATCTTTGTCTGCTCTGGCATTGCATCTTGCTTTTTTTCCGACCATCACCGCAGGGCCAATTGCTCGCGCTTATGATGCTCGTGGTTTAACGGACATATCTGGTCAGCCCTGTGGCATGGCCGCGCAAATCCAAGCTGTAGAACGCCGCCGTATTTTGGCCCCAGCAGTGGCTTTGTGTCTGATTGCAATGGCACTGACGAAAAACTGGTGGTTTTCGGGCTGGATTGGAGATAACTGGGTGGATCCGGTTTTTGCCAATCCCATGCAGTATCAGAGTTTGGAAATACTGGCTGCCATTTACGGTTATACTTTACAGCTGTTTTTTAATTTTTCAGGCTACAGCGACCTGATGGTAGGCATGGGTCTGCTGTTGGGCTTTCGCTTGCCGCTTAACTTCCGTTCGCCGTTATTAGCTTATAATATTCGCGATTTTTGGAAGCGCTGGCACATCAGCCTGTCTACATGGATTAGGGATTACATATTTATTCCGTTAGGTGGCAGCCGGAGCAGCTATATACGCACACAGCTTAATCTGCTTATTGCAATGGCATTATCCGGTATTTGGCATGGCAATGGCTGGCCATTCCTCATCTGGGGATTATTGCATGGTACAGGGATGATATTGCTAAACCTGAGCGATTGGCTATATAGCCGTCTACGTCACTGTACTGCTGAACAGGCACGCGATAGTCTGAGCAAAAGTGGCCGTGTAGGCAAAATTTTAAGCATCATCATTACAGTACATTTCGTGTGTTTCTGTTTTGTGTTTTTTCGGGCACCCACCCTTAACGATGCTTTAATGTTGCTGCACGCTTTGTTCTGTAATTATATTAACGTACCGCTAAGTACCAACCCTTTCTACTTTTTCAGCCTGTTGCTGCTGGCCTGGATAGCTTATCCATTGCTAAACAGACTGACCAAACAGTTATTCCAGCGTGCAGAGAGTTTACCGCGCTACAGTCTGATTGTGCCTTTATTATTGCTGCTGGTGCTGATATTAATCTGTGCTCCGGCCGGAATTCCGGGATTTATCTATGCAAACTTCTAAATATCGCCGTCTGCCGACCTACCATAGTCATAATCAGAAAAAAAAATATACTCAGTTTGAGCAAATGCCCGTGGTAAGCGTGAAAACAGTGACCACAGTACCCATGGTAGTGGCATCCGATGAAGAATCAGAATCAAAGGTACAACCACCCAAAAGCAACAAACAGCAGTTTCGGTATGTTTTGCTAAGCTTAATCCTCGCTGCCGGCTTATCTTTATGGTTGATGCAGGATTCAGTAGAAAACTATTATCAGCAGACGTATCATAAAAACAGTATTTTATCCAAACTAAAACAATATTCGTGGTGGCAAGCAGGCGCCAAAGCAGTATTGGTACTCAATAGTGGTATCAGTTGGCTGAATCAGAACATTACATCTGCCAATCACAATGTCACAACAAGCTTTAATCAGCATGTTGCTGATGCAGATAAAAATAAGACCACCATTACACAAAAACCACAGTTGACAGTGCAGCAGAATCTGCAACAGACAGCTAAACCAGACAGTATCAAATCAGCTTTCACACTGGGTGCCGAAGATGAAGTATTCTTTGCCGGTGATTCCTTAATGCAGGGGGTGGCGCCACATATCCAGAAATGGCTAAGCGAAGGCTATGGTATCAAAAGCATTAATCTTGCCAAGCAAAGCACTGGACTCACCTATCCTGGCTTTTTCAACTGGCCTGAAACCATCGCTCGTACCTTAAATGACAATCCCCGCATTAAGATTATGGTAATATTTCTGGGGCCAAACGACCCGTGGGATATTCCTGATCCGCATAATGGCACTCGCTTTATCAGCTTTGCTTCTGCGCGCTGGGAAAGCATGTACCGCAGCCGCATACAAACGATTATGGACACTGCCCGCCAGCATCAGGTAACTGTGCTATGGCTTACCCCGCCGGATATGCGCCGCCATAAACTTAATCAGCAAATGGTTTACCTGCGTCAGTTGACTACTGACGAGGTAATGCGAAATCATGGTTTTGTTGTTGATACCCGCGCCATGCTCGGTAGCAATGGAGATGAATATACTGATACCTTGATGCAACCAAATGGCAAAAAAATCAAAACCCGTAGTGCAGATGGTATTCATTTCACCATCTCAGGGCAGAAAATTATTGCTAGAGATATTTTCCACCGCTTTATCTTACCGGCACAGCCAAATAAAAACGATTACTCAAATGTACACTAAAACACATTTAGCTATCCTAAGCTGCTGCTTGTGGATTATGGCCTGCTCTGCCGATCCGGCTCCGGCTCAATCTAGCCGTAATCACCATAGTACAGCTTTACCGGACAATAACAGGGCACAGCTGGCAAAGGCCTTTAAGAAAAAAAGTATTAACATCGTACAGCTAGGAGACTCGCATACAGCTGCTGATTACCTCACAGACGCTGCCCGTGTACGCTTGCAACAGCAGCTGGGCAACGGCGGCCCGGGCTGGGCTATGCCTACTCAGTTTCCCGGTATGCGGCTGGCAAGCTATATCTATCAGAATCAGGGCTGGCAGGCTATATCTAGCCGCACGGACACCAACATAAACTATGCGCTCGGCGGCCTGATTGCTACTCCTGCCGTCGGTTCAGTAATGACTATAGCAACCAAAGAACCAGAAGCTGAGCAAACTGTAACAGTCAGCATCCGGCAAGGGCCGAACGATGAAGATTTATCCGTTACCGATAGCAACGGCCAGCAGATTGAACTGGCCGCCCATCCTAAGGATAATCAGTGGCATTTCAGCCAGTTTAATGCCCGTTTTCCGATTACCGTCAAAGCAGGCATGAATTTTCAGACTGCCATCGGTGGCTGGTGGGCACGTAATCAAAACAAGCAAGGGGTAGTATTTTCGGCACTTGGAATCAACGGTTTTCAGCTCAACCAATGGAATCGCTGGAATACAACGGCGTGGCAGCAAGAACTGAACGTTATAGCTCCAGACCTCATTATTTTGGCCTTCGGTACCAACGAAGCCTACAACAATCTAGACACCGCCACAGTAAAACAGAATCTTATCGAAACCATTGCTCTCATCCGTACCGCCTCACCCAATAGCGCTATCATGCTGCTAGGTGCTCCAGAAAGCCTTAAAAGTACTGCTGGTGCATGCGGCGTACGTCCAGAAAAACTAACCGAGCTGCAAAACATGCAGAAAGAAGTAGCGCAAAATCAGCATACTTTCTACTGGGACTGGCAGGCTGTCATGGGTGGCGAATGCAGTATGAAAACATGGATTGGTGAGGGGTTAGCGCGTAGCGATGGTGTGCATTTCACAGCCAGTGGTTATCAACGTCTGGGTGAGGCACTGGCCGACAGCATACTAGCATTACCACAGCATCGTTAACGCTTTATCAAATACAAAACACCTGTCCAGACAACACGGACAGGTGTTTTTTCCAATCAGCTTAGCGTGTGGCCAGCCCCTGCTGATGCAAAAATGGCAGAATATGCGGGCGCACCGGCTGAGCAAAATTATTGGCAACGGCCTTACTCCAATTGAGATCCAGACCACTACGATCACGATAATACTGCGTCAGCTGCTCATCATAGGCAGCCAGCTTAGCCGGATCAAGCGGACGATAGCGGTTTTCACTCACCAGCGTCTCCAAAGGCAGGCGCGGACGATACATCGGATCCTGTGCCGGATATCCCAGACACAACCCAAACAGCGGAAATGTTAGTGACGGTAATTCCAGAATTTCAGCTGCACGGGCTGTATCATTGCGTAAAGAACCAATATACACACCACCCAGACCCAGTGATTCCGCAGCCAGCAAACAGTTCTGAGCCATGATACCTGCATCAACTGAGCCAATAATCATCGCTTCAGTCCAATCAAGCTGCGCTTCCGGAAAAGCCAGCCGGTGTCTGGTATAGTCTACACAAAATACCCAAAATTCAGCCGCCGTACGCACATATTTCTGATTGGCAGCCACTTCGCACAAAGCCGCACGCTTATCTGCATCTGTGACACGGATAATATGTGTACTTTGCATAAAACTAGAAGAAGACGCCGCCCGTCCTGCCTCCCATATAGCTTCACGCTGCTCATCAGTTAAAGCTTCTTCAGTAAATTTACGAATTGAGCGGTGGCGATAAATTGTGGGCAAAGTAGCCGCACTCTTCAAATTGGTGTGATAAGTCATAATTATTCCTAAAACGATTATTTGCGTGCCAGCCGCAAAGTTAGCTCTGCTAGCCGTTTACCCTGAGCAAATGCCAGCGCTTCTTCAGCTTCACTTAACTGAGTGTTGTTGTGCATTCCGGCTACATGGCTGGCACCATAGGGCGTACCACCACTATGTGTAGCATTAAGCTGTGGCTCGCTAAACGGAATCCCGCATATCAACATCCCATGATGCAGCAATGGCGTTATCATACTCAGCAAAGTACTCTCCTGTCCGCCATGCAAACTAGTAGTGCTGGTAAACACACAGGCAGGCTTGCCAATCAGGCTGCCGGCCAACCACAGACTACTGGTGCTGTCGAGAAAATATTTCACCGGTGCGGCACAATTGCCAAAACGGGTAGGACTACCCAGCGCCAATGCGGCACAATCCTGCAACTCTTCAAGCGTAACATAGGGTGCACCTTCATCCGGAATGACGGCAGCAGTTGCCTCACATTCAGCCGATACCTTAGGTACAGTACGCAACAAAGCTTCACAACCAGCCACACTATTTATACCTCGTGCCAGCGCTAGCGCCAGATTGCGGGTACTGCCAGATAAACTGTAATACACCACTAGAATAGGCAAATCTTTCATCAAGCGCTCCTGAAACTGTTTTCATGCCATTATTGTGCCGTAACTGCCCCTACTTGAACAGTCAGCACCGAAATTCTGCTGCAAAACCACATTTTTGGTTACAATCAGTTAGCCGCTTGTCAGGAGTAGCCATGAATATACATTTATTTAAAAGCAAATATTTACAGCAGCGCCTGCCCCAGTTTTTACTCTTTGTCGCACACAATTACCAGCGCTGCAATCTGCCTCTGATTGCTGCCAGCCTAACCTTCACCACCCTACTGGCATTGGTACCGTTTTTTACTATTACTGTAATTGTGGTTAACGCATTTCCCATGTTTGCGGATATGGCCACACGGTTTAATCAGTTTCTAACTCATATTATTGTTCCTGCAGCCGGCGCAGATTCCGTAAGCGATTATCTATATGCTTTTCGTGACAAAGCCAGCGGCCTCACCGCAGTAGGCATCAGTTTCATGATCATCACTTCGCTGATGCTGATTCAGACCATAGAACACGCATTCAACCAAATCTGGCAGGCTCGCGACCAGCGTCCGATATGGATACGTATTCTGATTTACTGGGCCTTGCTGACACTGGGACCGTTGGTGCTGGGCATGAGTCTTTCAGCCCTCGGTTTTTTGTCCAATCCAGACAACGTAGCCGGCCAAATTCCGTTTTACAGTAAAATTTTCAAAATCAGCACCAATCTAGCATTGATAACTCTATTGCTGTTTCTACTGTACAAACTGGTACCATTCTGTTTTGTAAACTGGAGGCATGCCTTAACCGGTGCATTAATTACTGCAATCGGGCTGGATTTACTGCGACGAGGATTTGCTATATTTGTCACCCACTTTGGCAATTATCAGCTTGTATACGGTGCTTTTGCTGCCATACCAGTATTTCTAATCTGGCTGAATTTGTTATGGCTGCTCTTACTCGCCGGCGCCGTACTCACTTCTTCATTACCTTATTGGCATCAAGACAGATTTCTTCATCTACGTGTGTATCAGCCGTTTGAAAATGCACTTGACCTCATGTACAGACTAATCCTGTGCCAGCAGCAAGGACAAGCCATCAAATGCTGTGAACTACAGCAGCTTCTAAGCATCAGCGACAAACATCTGGACCAGATACTAAGCAAACTCAAACACAAGCACTACATTACCGACAGCAGCAATGGCTGGGTATTACAAACCGATCCCAACAAAATTACGCTAGCCGATTTATATCAACTATTTATATATCAGCCCAACCAGTACTCAGCCATAGCCAGCTCCATACAAACACTGCTCAACCCCTGTTTACAACATATGAATATCAGCCTGAGCGAATGGGCTCGCCATTTCCGCGCGCAAGAAAAAGAAAATCAACAACAGAAAAAAGCACAAAAACCAAACAAGGCACTGGCAATTTCGGATAAATAGTTTTACATTTACCGGTTTTAGCGTTGCATAAACAACACAATACCTGACCATGAGCAAGTTTAACCAAGCAGCAGCGTTAATCAGGCGCCTGAAAAATAAAATAGCCAGTCATCCCCGACTATGGTTTGGCACAGCAGCAACACTGATACTGCTGCTGGGTATTGTGATTCCGGCCAGCTGCCAACACCAGCCACAAACCTACCAGCCACAGCAAACTACCATCAAATTGCCTCCGGTAAAAATCACACCACGAACTACCAATCTCAACTTCTGGCGCGACGAAGTCGTACAGCCGGGCGATACCATCAGCATGGTTTTACAACGATTTCATATTAATGACGAAGAAATCCGACAAATTACCAACCTGAAAATCATTAAAAACCAAGTTCAACACCTGCAAGTGAACCAAGTATTCAGCATCCGTATGGACAACAATGGCCACCTGACCGATATCCAGTTTTTCAATGATGACGATAACGGTGAAAAAAATCTGGTAGCACTCAAAAAAACCGGCAACAATTGGAATGCCGATATCGGCGCAGTAGATACCGAAACCCTCCCAACATTCAAAGCCGTTGTCGTCAAAACCTCCGCCCGTGGAGCACTGGCGCAGGCCGGCATACCCGTCGAAATCCGCGAATCATTGCGGGAAATATTCAAAGACAAAATAGACATTAATACCCTGCAAAGCGGCGACACCATCCGCTTGATTTACGACAGCCTGTACTATCGCGGACAGGAACTGGCTACAGGTGACATCCGTGCTGCGGAATTCAGCCACAACGGCACCCTATATCAAGCCTATTATTTCGACACTGGCAATGATGGCAATGGCCAGTATTACGACGCCACAGGCAAACCCTTACGGCAAGGATTCACCAGTGTACCTGTAGAAGGGGCACGCATTTCCTCTCCGTTTGGTACCCGTTTCCATCCAATACTGCAAACCCTGCGTATGCACAGCGGTATAGACTATGCCGTGGCTAGCGGTACACCGATCCACGCACCGTCTGACGGAATAGTAGAAAGCTACGGCATCAAAGGCGGCTATGGCAACGCGGTGATATTACGTCACAACGACAGCATGCAAACACTTTACGGACACATGAGTGCTTTTGCCAACCTCAGTCCCGGCCAACATGTACAAGCCGGAGATATAATTGGCTACGTTGGCAGCACCGGCGTTTCCACCGGCCCACACTTGCATTACGAAGTTAGAATTAACGGTCAGCCAGTTAATCCCGCCAGCGTAGCCCTGCCCACCCGAAAACTGAATGCACACGAACTGGCGACTTTCAAAAAGATGGAGCAGCGTTGGAATTCCCGTCTGGCAGACATCCGCAATCTGAGTGTTACTATCGCCCAGATGGATTAACCGTACACACTAGCACGCTAGAACTCAGTTCCGAATACGCATACAATAACCGCTTTGCTGACAGTGTATCCATCATGAAAATTGCCACCTGGAATGTCAACTCTTTAAACGTACGCCTGCCCCATACTCTGCGTTGGCTAGAAGAAAACCAGCCGGATATACTGGCCTTGCAGGAACTGAAACTTGAACAAGACAAATTTCCGGAGGCAGAATTCACCGGCATCGGCTATCACGCTGCATGGAACGGCCAGAAAACCTACAATGGTGTGGCCATTCTCAGCCGTCAACCGTTTCAAGAAGTGAGCATCGATATTCCGGAATTAAACGAACCGCAAAAGCGCATCATTGCCGCCACAATCGATGATATCCGCATTGTCTGTGCCTACTGTGTCAACGGCGAAGCCATAGGCAGCGAAAAATTTGCCTATAAAGAACGCTGGTTTGCCGCTCTCCAAGCCTATATGCGCACACAGCTAGAAAAATATCCCCAAACTATATTACTCGGCGATTTCAACATAGCTCCGCATAACATCGATGTATACGACCCTGAAAAATGGCAAGATAAAGTTTTATGTTCGCCACAGGAACGGAGCTGGTTTCAGCAACTGCTGCAATTGGGCTTTACCGACAGCCTGCATCAACTGTATCCCGACAGCGCTCACTATACATGGTGGGATTACCGCATGAATATGTTCAAACGCAAGCTTGGCCTTCGCATCGATCACATCTTGCTGAGTGAAAAACTTGTCCCACTGCTGCGTGACGTACAGGTGGACAGTAGTGCACGCGGCTGGGAGCGTCCCAGCGACCATGCACCTGTAATCGCTACCCTTGCCTAATGAACAGCATGCAACCTTTTCAATACTATATCGGCCTAATGTCAGGTACCAGCATGGATGGAATTGATGCCGTGCTGGCCACACTCAGCGGTACCAAATGGCGGGGCGTCAGTGCTCATGCCTTCATTGCTTATCCCGATGAACTGAAACAACATTTACTTGCTTTACAAATCCCCGCTCACAACGAGCTTGCACAGGCCGCACTACTAGCACAGCAACTGGCTCAGCTCAATGCACAGGCCGTCAGTGCCGTTCTCAGCCACGCTCGGATAAAGCCAGAAGCCATCACCGCACTCGGCTGTCATGGCCAAACCATACGCCATGCACCACAACAGCACTACAGTATTCAGTTGATGGATTGGGCACTGCTGGCCGAGCTGACAGGTATTACCACAGTTGGAGATTTCCGTAGCCGCGATTTAGCCGCAGGTGGTCAGGGAGCACCACTAGTTCCAGCCTTTCATCAAGCTGTGTTTGCCAGTACACAGCAATCACGCGTAGTACTGAATTTAGGCGGCATAGCCAACATCAGCGTCCTAACTCCTAGCCGGCCGGCTTTCGGCTTCGACACAGGGCCTGCCAATATGCTGATGGATGCATGGGTACAACTACACTGGCAACAACAATATGATCACAACGGTACACTTGCCAGTAATGGGCAAATTATTGTGTCACTGCTGCAATCCATGCTTAGCGATGCTTATTTTGCCAAGCCTTATCCCAAAAGCACCGGCCGTGATTTATTCAGCCTGAATTGGCTCAGCCACTACCTCAGTGGTAGAGAAAATCCGGCAGATGTATTGCGTACCTTACTGGAACTCACCGCACAAACAGCTGTCAGCGCCATCATCAGCGCCGCACCCAGCACCGAATGCGTATACGTCTGTGGCGGCGGCAGCCGAAACATGCTGCTCATGCAAACATTGAGACAATTACTCAGCCGGCACCACATCACCCTGCATACCACTGATGCATTACAACTTCCAGCACAACTGGTTGAAGCAGCCGCTTTTGCATGGCTTGCCGCATGCTGGTATCAGCGCCAGCCGGTAGCCACTCACCTCGCCACCGGTGCTGCCGGTGCACGCATTCCTGGCTGCGGCTACTGGGCTTAACCATCAGCAAAAAACCGTTAAATCCTGTTACCAGCATCAGTATCACG
This sequence comes from Snodgrassella sp. B3837, assembly GCF_026535955.1. Classification (NCBI taxonomy): domain Bacteria; kingdom Pseudomonadati; phylum Pseudomonadota; class Betaproteobacteria; order Neisseriales; family Neisseriaceae; genus Snodgrassella; species Snodgrassella sp. B3837. The sequence continues at coordinate 15,841 of NZ_JAFNPI010000002.1, read as the reverse complement.
CCCAACAGACTTTATAATAACCAGTTAATTTAAGATAAGAATACCGCTACAGTCGCAATATTTATGGCCACAACACCAAAAAAATCTGTTTCCCGCAAACAGCCCGCGCAAAAAGTAAAATCAACTAAAGTCAGCAAACCAAAACAGCCTTGGTTAATGAATTTAATTAACGACATATTCTGGTTACTGGCACTAATGGTAACGATTTTTGTCATGCTGTCTTTAGCCAGCTTCAACATGGCCGATCCTGCATGGTCGCGCGGTATCGTCCAGCTCGACAAAATCCATAATCTAGCCGGCCTTACTGGAGCATGGTTGGCTGACATCGGCTATTACATTTTTGGCTTTTCAGTCTGGTGGTGCATCATTGCAGCACTAATTGCCTTGTATCAGAGTTTCCGCCCCCTAAATGCCCGTTCACTCAACACCAGCGATAACAGCAAGCCATACAGCAGTTGGCTGGCCATAACCGGCCTGATTATCCTACTGATTTTCAGCCCCACACTGGAAAATTTAGTACTGGCAAACCTGTTAGAAGAAGCCCTGCCCATCGGCGCCGGCGGATTAATCGGACAGGTATTGAGCCATCTACTGCAACAATTTTTCGGCCTAACCGGCGGACTGGTAATCAGTATTTTCATGATGCTGATTGGCCTATCGCTACTAATTCAAGTTTCATGGCTAACGGTAATCGAAAAAATCGGGGCGCAATTCGAATGGATATGGTGCAAACTGCTGCGCCGCCCGCAACGCCTGATTACCGAATTCCCGAATAACAAAACTGTACAGCGCATGGTCAAACAAGCCAAAACCATCACTGCCAAAAATATTGATACACCGGTTGTGGCCAGTAGCAATCGCAAAAACGTAGTCGTGCGCAGCGAAGCCCCCGCAGCTCAGGAACTAACCATACCCGAACCAGCAGATACCAGTCCCGCCAGCAGCAAAAAAACACAGGGATTGATACAGCTACCGGAAATCAATCTTTTGACCAAACCCACCATCCAGCCAACAGCCATCAACAATGAAGAGCTGCAACAAACTGCCGCACACATCGAATCCAAACTAAAAGAATTCGGAGTAGAAGTAGACGTTACAAGCGCTACCACCGGCCCTGTCATCACCCGCTATGAAATCGAACCAGCACAAGGCGTAAAAGGCAGCCAGATAGTCAATCTCAACAAAGATCTTGCGCGCTCACTTTCCGTTCAGAGCGTAAGAGTCGTGGAAACCATTGCTGGTAAAACCACCATGGGTATCGAACTGCCAAACGAACAGCGCCAGAACGTTCTACTGGCAGAAATTTTAGGCGCTAGAATATTTCACGACGCCAGCGATAAACTGACCATGGCCATGGGCAAAGACATCGCAGGCGCACCTGTTATCGCCAGTTTGGCCAAAATGCCACATTTACTAGTAGCCGGTACTACTGGTTCCGGTAAATCGGTCGGCGTTAACTGTATGATATTGTCGATTCTGTACAAGGCACAGCCAGATGAAGTCCGCTTTATCATGGTAGACCCCAAAATGCTTGAACTGAGCGTATACGACGGTATCCCGCATTTACTTGCACCTGTCGTTACCGACATGAAAGAAGCGGCACAGGCACTGAACTGGTGTGTAACTGAAATGGAAAAACGTTATCGTCTACTGGCACACGTTGGCGTACGCAATATCAGTGGCTTCAACGACAAAGTAGCCGTAGCCAAAACCAGCGGCACACCACTTGTTAATCCATTCAGCACCAATCCAGATGAACCAGAACCACTAAACAAACTGCCGTATATAGTTGTGGTAATTGACGAACTGGCTGATCTAATGATGGTTGAAGGAAAAAAAGTCGAGCAGCAGATTGCCCGTCTGGCACAAAAAGCCCGCGCAGCCGGCATTCACCTGATATTGGCCACCCAACGGCCCAGCGTCGATGTCATTACCGGACTGATAAAAGCCAATATCCCCACCCGCCTATCCTTTCAGGTATCCAGCAAAATTGATAGCCGTACCATTCTCGACCAGATGGGTGCTGAAAACCTCTTAGGCAAAGGAGACATGCTGTTTTTACCTCCGGGGCAGGCTGAGCCTACACGGCTACATGGTGCCTTTGTATCCGATGAAGAAGTACATGCCGTTGTTAATTTTATCAAGCAGCAGGCACCTACCCAATACGTAGAAGGCATACTTTCCGGAGAAGCCGCACAAACCAACGTCAATCAGGTTAACCCAAATGCCAACAGCGACGAATTATTCGATCAGGCCGTAGCGTTTGTACTTGAAACCCGAAAAACCTCAATTTCATCCCTCCAGCGCCATTTACGCATCGGCTACAACCGTGCCGCCAACCTAATGGAAGCACTGGAAGCCGCCGGAATCGTTTCTGCCGCCGAGCTGGGAGGCAACCGGCGCATACTGGCACAAAAGGACAATATCTAAATCTTTGTCTCTTCTGCCAGCTTCCAAAAAACTCAAGCCGCAACCATAATTGATTGCGGCTTTAAAATTTTATCCTGATAACCTATTTCGCCCTTTTGCCGGCATATACAAAACCAAAGGCACCAATCACAATCATCGGCAGACTCAACCATTGCCCCATCGACATATGCATGGCTAGCAACCCTAAAAAATCATCCGGTTCTCTCGCAAACTCAACAATAAAACGAAACACTCCGTAGCCCAGCAAAAATAACATCGATGTCTGTCCCACAGGACGTGGCTTTTTCACAAACAGCCACATAATCACAAACAGCACAATACCTTCCAGCAAAAACTCGTAGAGTTGCGAAGGATGACGTGGCAACATCTGAAACTTTTCCCATACCGGCAGCCATTTCTGTGGATCCTGCATCACCAGCACCATATCTTCTTCTCGCGCATGCGGAAAACCCATCGCCCAAAAAGCATCCACACTGGTTACCCGTCCCCATAGTTCGCCATTAATAAAATTACCAATACGCCCGCAGGCCAGTCCCAGCGGCACCAGTGGCGCCACAAAATCCGCTACCCCCCAGAACCGCAAGTGGTGACGGCGCGCAAACAGCAACATTGCCACCAGCACACCCACAAATCCGCCGTGAAACGACATCCCACCCTGCCAGACTTTCAGTATTTCCAATGGATGGCTCAGATAGAATGCCGGCTGATAAAACAGCACATAACCCAAACGGCCGCCTAATATCACCCCAAAAACACCCCAGGTAATAAAATCATCCAGCAGTTCATTAGTAAATACCGTTTGTCCGCTTCGTATGCGCCGTCGCCCAAGCCAGATAAACAAACAAAAACCAACAATATAACTCAACGCATACCAGCGAATCGCCAGCGGTCCCAGATGCACCAGCACCGGGTCAAAATTCGGATGAATCATCATAAACTTAGCATTCCTCAGATATCCTGCCCAACGCACCGGCCAAAAACTCACAGCCGGACATAAACACCATGGCCATAACACCACAGCCAAAACAGCTCACAGTTTAACTCAAGCAGCCAAACCATGCCCTAATTTCATTACAACCACACATTAGCCACTAACGGATAGCCGCAGCAAATATCACAAATATCTTCAACTGCATTGACATCACAACGCAAGCCGCCTAACATAAAATATGTATTTTATATACATATTAAAACAATCAGGAGAGCACTTATGCAATTAACTGACAAACAAATCGAACTAATTCAGGCCACCATACCCACACTCCAGCAACACGGCATAGAACTAACCCGCTATTTTTACAATAGAATGCTTAGCAACCATCCGGAGCTAAAAGAAACATTCAATCTCGGCAATCAGCGCAACGATGCACAGCCACAGGCACTTGCCAAAGCCATACTCGCCTATGCACAGAACATCACCAAATTGCAAAATCTTGGCGAGGCCGTCAGCCAAATAGCGCATCGCCACGTCAGCCTCGACATACAGCCAGAACAATATCCAATAGTCGGAACCAACCTATTACATTCCATCAGCGAAGTATTAAACGTACCTATGGATAGCGAATTGATAGCAGCATGGACAGCCGCTTATCAGCAACTAGCCGATATTCTCATAAAAACCGAAGCTAATCTTTATCAGCAGCAGGAAAAGAATTATGGCGGCTGGAATGGTTGGAAAAAATTTAAAATTGTAGACAAACAGCCAGAAAGTAGCGAAATCACATCTTTTTATCTACAACCTGCAGACAATACACCACTACCCACCTATCAACCCGGACAATATATATCCGTACGCGTCATGGTGCCCCAGTTAGGAATCAAACAACCTCGTCAGTATTCTTTGTCAGACAGCAACCATCCAGATTATTTTCGCATCAGTATAAAAAAAGAAGCTGCCGACCAGCAGCATGAAGCAGGTTATGTTTCCAATACCCTTCATCAACATTATCATATCGGAGACGAAATAGAAGTCACCCATCCCACTGGTACTTTCCTATTACACCATACCGATAAAAGCATCGTACTCATCAGCGCCGGTGTTGGTATTACTCCTATGATTGCCATACTCAATACCCTTGCCGCAAACAAAAACCAACAACATATCAGCTTTATCCATGCCTGCCGCAACAGCGATGTACTAGCCATGCACCAACACATCATCGGCTTGCAGCAGAGCATGCCCAATCTACATAGCTATCTGGCTTGTGAAAATCCTGGTACCGAACTGATGGCAGACAAAAAAGGGCGACTTGAGCTTTCCGAATTGAATAATAGCCTCCTACCCAGCAATGCCGACTATTATCTGTGCGGACCCAAAGCATTCATGCATAGCCAATATCAGGCTTTGCGCAAACTGCACATCCCCCAGAATCAAATCTTTATGGAGCTCTTTGGTACAGGTGGATTCAGCCAGCTTGCAGCCTGATAAACAGGCAATTTTTAAACATTGAACTTTTCATGGCAGCTGAAAACGGGCAAAATCATTACATCAACAACCCAACAGTCTGCCATGCAATTAAACCGTTTCACCGATTTAGGTTTGCGCGTCTTATTATCCCTGCAATATCTGCACGAATCCGAACTTTCCACCGTAGAAAACCTAGCCAAACAGCTTAATGTATCCAGAAACCATCTGGTAAAAATCGTCTATTTCATGGCACAGGCAGGATGGATAGAATCCTTCAAAGGCAGAAACGGCGGCATCAGACTGGCTGCCGGCAGCCAACAGCTTCAACTAGGCTTAATCGTACAAGCTCTAGAAGAAGCCTCATCCGAAATAACCACATTAATCAACTGCCAGCAGCCCCCCTGCTCCATGACAGAATTCTGCTTTTTGCCCAAGTTGTTCAATCAGGCACAACAGGCATTCTACGCATCACTAAACCAATATACCCTCAAACAGCTTCAAGTACCTGCTACCAATCAGGCCGTTATCAAATGGCTTACTCAATAGAGCGAATTAAAAAGCCGGTATTTAATGCCGGCCAAAACCCTTACATCACATCTTCAGTTTCAGATGAAGGAGACTCAGATACCGGCGCGCCAATTATTCCATTCAGCAGCCCCTCTGCAGCAGGCGGCTGTGGAATCAGCGTATTCAAAGCCAGTACTGATGCATTCAATACCGGATAGTCTCTAAAATCAATCTGATACCCCCCGTCACTGGTCGAATGCAGACTAGCACGTGCCCCTAACGGGAATGTAACCTTATCAGTTGTATGTCCAAACGGAAATCCAGTTAACACGGGTATCCGCGTCAAACGCGCCATCGTCTGTACCACCGCATTAAATGTATAGCTACTGTCATACACATCCCGTATCGTACCCATACGAAAATTGCCCAGCACAATCGCCTGCTGCCGCTTCAAAATGCCACTCAGATATAAAGTTTGAAGCATTCGTTCAATCCGATAAGGCTGTTCCCCTACATCCTCAATAAACAGAATCCCGCCCTCAACCTGAGGCATATAAGGGGAACCCACCAGCGCAGACAGCACACTCAGATTACCGCCCCACAACACGCCTTCAGTTCGAACCTGATAATTCTGCATCGCAGGTACCACAACCGACATCGACGGATTGCAGCTATTATCTATAAACGAACGAGTGGTGAATTCACTCATCTGTGGCTTACCAAACTCACTATACAGCATCGGGCCGGCAAAACTGCACATCTGCCCCTGTGCCAAAAGCGCCAACTGTACTGCCGTCACATCACTATAACCAAACAGCAGCGTACCCTGTTCTCGCATACGGGCACCCAAAGTCGGCCAATTAACCAAAGGCAGAATACGCATCGCCCCATAGCCCCCGCGCAATCCCATCAACACTTTAGGAACTTGCACACGGCCGGCGGCCACATCCTGCAAATCAGCCGCACGCTCAGCATCACTGCCGGCAAAACGCTGATAGCGGCGCACATATGCCTGCTGATTAGTAACTGCAAAACCAGCAGTAGCCAGACGTTGTGCCGCCAAATCACTGCGGCTGGTACTTTCTCCAAAACCGGAACACGCAAAAATACGCATAGAATTCAGATTACCATTAGATGGTTTCAGCACTTTAGAAGCAGACACCGGTGTAACAGAAGGTTTCTGAGTACTGCCACATGCCTGCAACAAACCAGCACCGGCAAAAGCAGCACCAGCACGCAAAAATCCACGACGGCTTTGATGTTGTAAATCCATAAATACTCACTTTCTGCTCCGGCAGCTCATCCCGCTGAGAAAACAGCAGCCAATATCATACAAAACAGCTCAAACCAAAAACTACCGGCCTGCACCGTTAAATAAAATCCTACTATAGCCCTGTTTGTCATTAATAGCAGCAAAAAAATTAACACAAGGCATGGAGTCACCATGCCTTTCTACATACAGAAAATAATTTAATGTTGCTGAGGTATTGCTTTTAATAAATCCAGCAGAATAGCCCAGCATTCTGCCACTGCCGCAATCTCTACCCTTTCCTTAGGCGAGTGCGCCGCACGGATTGTTGGGCCGAAAGAGACCATATCCAGATGCGGCGCTTTTCCACTCAGAATGCCGCATTCCAACCCCGCATGAATAATTTGCAATGGCGGTTTCTTACCATAATGGCGCTCAAAAATATCACTAGTCCGCTTCAGCAAAGCCGAATCGGGATTTGGTGCCCAGCCAGGATAATCTGCCGTCAGTTCTAGCTTTGCTCCAGCCATACGTGCTAAAGCTTGCAAACGCAGACTGAATTCATCTTTTGGTGTCTCCAGCAACGAACGCATCAGACAGTGAATCAGCAAACCATCCGCACCTGTCCTGACTTCTCCCATATTCGAAGATGTCTCCACAACCCCCTCAAAGTCCGGACTCATACGCATTACCCCGTTGGGAACCGCCATCAACAAATCCAGCGCCTGCTGCGTACTCTCAAGAGAAGCTGCCTGAAGCATATTTTCCGCAGCCAGCACCTCAATACATAACTGCGTTTCTTCCGCCCACTCATGTGTAATGACCGCTGCAATCGGCTCCAGCAGCGCTTTTGCCCTAGCTTCATCCAGCACAATCACCGCTTCCGCCTCGCGCGTAATCACATTTCGCAACTCACCACCCTGCCACGAGCCCAGAGCAAATGGTACCTGCGCATAGATTTCAGCCAGCACACGAGCGAGCAAAACGTTAGCATTAGCATGATTTTTATCAATATCTACGCCAGAATGGCCGCCACGTAAACCAGACACACGTATCCTACAAGCAGAAGCCTGATTAGACTGCCAATCTAGCGGCAAGGTTATACTGGCATCTCTTCCACCGGCACAGCCAATAAAAATCTCACCCGCCTCTTCCGTATCCAAATTAATCAGATACGGCATCTGCAACCAATCAGCACTCAGTGCTTCCGCACCACCCATGCCGATTTCTTCTTCCACCGTCACAATCAGCGTAATATCAGGATGTGCCACATCATCAGCAAACAGCACCGCTAGCCCCATAGCCAGACCAATACCATTATCTGCACCCAGCGTAGTATCGTTGGCCCACATCCAACCATCCTTAATCTGCATCTGTATCGGATCACGCTTAAAATCATGCAGCGACCCCGCACCTTTCTGCGCCACCATATCCATATGTGCCTGAAGTGCCACCGGTGCATAGTTTTCCATTCCTACTGTCGCAGGTTTCTGAATACGCAGATTACCCTTAGCATCAATATCCGTGTTCAGACCCCGCTCATGTGCAGCCTGCACCAACATGTCCCGCACCGCCTGTTCATGAAATGTAGGACGAGGCACCGCACACAAACGAGCAAACCATTGCCATACCGGCAGCGGTTGTAAATCTTCTATAGTATTCATATTTAAATCCATCACCAACAAAATAAATCAGGCCACCATATGGCAGCCTGAAGATAGTGTCAACCAGCAAACTAAAACTTAACACCTTTATGCAAAGCCACCACCCCTGCCGTTAAATTATGGTAACTCACACTATCAAAACCAGCATCCAGCATCATCTGCTTCAATGTCTCCTGATCCGGATGCATACGAATAGATTCAGCCAAATACTGATAACTGTCTGCGTCCTTCGCAATCAACTTACCCATCAGTGGCAGCATCTTAAAAGAGTACAAATCATATACCGGCTTAAGCGGCTTAAATACATGAGAGAATTCGAGCACCAACAGCGTTCCACCAGGCTGCAACACTCGATACATTTCTGCCAGTGCCACATCCTTGTGCGTCATATTTCGCAAACCAAACGACACCGATACCAAATTAAAATAATTATCCGGAAACGGCAGCTTTTCTGCATCACACAATGCCACCGGCAAAGCCATTCCCTCATTCAGCAGCCGGTCACGCCCCACTGTCAACATCGAAGAATTGATATCCGTCAGCCAGACCTCACCACTGTGTCCTACCCGTTTGGCCCAACCACGCGACAAATCACCCGAACCACCGGCAATATCCAGCACCTTATCTCCTTTACGTAAAGGAGCTGTGGTAATCGTAAAATGTTTCCAAACCCGATGCAGACCACCAGACATCACATCATTCATCACATCATAGTTTTTGGCTACCGAATGGAATACACCGGCAACGCGTCCCGCCTTTTCATCTTCATCAACAGTCTGATAACCAAAATGAGTTTTGTGATCGCTCATACCACACTTTCAGAATTAAACATTGCCCAAATAAAATCAGCCAGCCATCCACATCAGCCCAGCCGCAGCTTCAATTAGGTAGGTTCACGGCTGGCACCAGCCAGCAATAATTTTTGTTCATAAGCAGCCCAAAGCTCGGACTGATGTATCGCCAAATCATACAAATGAGCCCAATCATACAGTCCAGTGTCATGCCCATCAGAAAAAGCAATACGCAAAGCATAATTACCCACCTGCTGTAATCCGGCTATCGTCACATAGCGTTTACCAGTTTGCAATACCTCTTGACCCGCACCATGACCTCGCACCTCTGCACTAGGCGAATAGACACGTAGATACTCAGCCATCAGTTCAAACGTCTGTCCAGCATAATTCAGTCGCAGCACCTGCCGATTCTGGCACAAACGGATTTCTGTCGGCACCTTCTCCTGCATAGAAACCGTATCCCCATCACAAGACATTAAGAAACCATACCTATTCTAACCTAATCTACCCTATACTGCCCACCCAATAAGCATTCGGCATAATTGGTAATATCACTAATTTACATATAATGAACAGATTAAGAAAAAATGTATTCAACGAATTCAAGTACTTGACAAATATAATTCATTTTATTCATTTAACGAATTAAGTATGCTTAAATGTTTTAATGAAACTAATTCCAAGCAGTTAAATCATTAATCAGTAGAATTTAAACTAAAACTGGCTTTTTTTAGTTAAAAAATACCTAGCAAAATGCCGATGTTAGACACTAATCATAAAAACAAATGACAAACTCCAATTAAATTACCATATTTACCCATTATTGTTTTGTTTCACTAAATGCAAAATATTATTGATAGCGGTTTGAGCTTGAGGACTATTTTTCCAACAAACTGAGCCTGTTAACAATACCCCTTGGTTAAGGATTTCATCTGAAGTAACCTTGCGTAATTTATCAAAAGAATCGAGCTGCATTTGCTCGAGTCTGTCAACAATTTTGCTACCCACAAATTTTAGTTCTAGCATTTGCTGGCGCTCAGATTCAGAAAAAGCCATATCAAACCTTTTAAATTACATAAATATTAATTTTAAGTTACGTTTGCATTATTGCGTTCAATTTTTTCTACTCCCTGATTTTGCTTCGAAACGTTTTAAAGGTGCCACCGAACTGATATAAATAAAAATCACTACCGTCCAAGATTCAGGGAAAAATAAATAACAAATAGATTAATGACATTAAAATCAACATAATCTATCTTTGAGCAAATATCGTTCATACTACAGCTTTTTGGGCAATACCCTAAATTTATTCTACCCAATCCGTACAAACCATTTTATGCATACACTTTGCAAGCCACCACTTAAAGAAGTATATTAACCCTATCAAAAATAGCCAGAGGACGCATACCATGCAAACCAAAGCCATCATCGAATACATCGTAAAATGGTTACGCGACTACGCCGCTCAGGCCAAATGCAAAGGTTTCGTCGTCGGCGTCTCCGGCGGTATCGATTCCGCCGTGGTTTCCACACTTGCAGCCCAAACCGGCCTACCCACACTGGTACTAGAATTGCCCATTCACCAGAAAGTAAACCAAATAGCGCGCGCGCAGGAACACATTCGCCAGCTTAAAAGCCGCTTCAACAACATCGAAGAACACTGGGTCGATCTCACCCGTACTTTCGATTCATTCACCATGGCCGTTGACATCGGCGACAACAAAGATGAGCAAACTCAGCTAGCACTAGCCAATGCCCGCAGCCGTCTGCGAATGATAGCCCTCTACTATTACGCTCAAGAGCGTGGTCTACTCGTAGTCGGTACCGGCAATAAAGTAGAAGATTTCGGCGTTGGTTTCTTTACCAAATACGGCGACGGCGGCGTAGACCTCAGCCCCATCGCCGACTTACTAAAAACACAAGTATATGAACTGGCCAAAGAACTGAATATCGATCAAAAAATAATCGACGCCCCGCCCACAGACGGCTTGTGGGATGCAGACAAAACCGATGAAGAACAAATTGGCGCTACCTATCCTGAGCTGGAATGGGCAATGGGCGTTTACTCCAACCACACCATAGATGATTTCAGCGGTCGCGAGCGCGAAGTTTTTGCCATCTACGATCGCTATCATCGCGCCATGCAGCACAAAATCAACCCAATACCGGTATGTATCATCCCTCCCGAATTACTTAGTTAATACAAAAAAACCAGATTGAAAAATCTGGTTTTTTTGTCGACAGTATTTCTGTACCTGAAACATCCAGAATTATCAGGCCATTTCGCAGCAGTTATCCATAAAACAAAAATTAAAAAAAACTATCACAACCCTAAATCCAAAAAGCCAGACAAGTTATGTCTGGCTTTTGAATTAACATTTGAAACTCAATCTTACTTCAACAAAGAACAAATATATCCCACCACATTATCCATATCCAATTCAGTTGGTTCAGCATCTCTGCGAGCCTGATACTCCACCTTGCCGGCTTTCAGACCGCGGTCACCAATCACAACACGATGCGGGATACCTATCAGTTCTGAATCATGCAGCAGCACACCAGAGCGTTCATCACGATCATCCAACAACACATCTACACCGGCCTGCTGCAATTGTGCGTATAAATCATCTGCAGCAGCCTTCACCGTATCAGATTTACGATAATTCATCGGCACAATCACCACCGTAAACGGCGCCATCGCTTCCGTCCAGATAATACCGCGCTCATCATTATTCTGTTCAATAGCAGCCGCTACTACCCGTGTAATACCGATACCGTAACACCCCATCTCCAGCACAACATTCTTGCCGTTCTGGTCCAGTACCGTAGCCTGCATCGCCTCTGAGTATTTAGTTCTCAGCTGAAATACATGTCCTACCTCAATACCGCGAGCCAGTTTCAGACTGCCCTGACCACACGGGCTCGGGTCACCAGCAATCACCTCACGTAAATCCACAAATTCCGGTTCTGCCGCATCGCGGCCGAAATTAAATCCGGTATAATGATGATCATCCTCATTGGCCCCGATTACCCAATCAGCTGCTTTTGCCGTAGCAAAATCAGCATAAACCTTACCATTAAAGCCCACCGGTCCCAATGAACCACCATGTGCACCATTAAAAGCACTCTCAATCGCAGCCACCGATGCCATCGTCAACGGTGCTTTCACACCGGTCAGCTTCTCAGCCTTGATTTCATTCAGATGATGGTCACCACGAACAAGCAATAGCACCACTGTACCCTCTTCTTCGCCCTCAACCACCAGCGACTTCAGCGTCTGTTCTGCCGGCACATTCAAGAAAGCCACCAATTCATCAATACTGCGCACATTCGGCGTATGAACCTTAGACAACTCTTTAGCAGCACTGTGACGTTCACCACTTAGCGGCAAAGTAGCAGCCAGCTCAACATTAGCCGCATAATCAGACCCATCACTATACGCAATTACATCCTCACCGCTTTCCGCCAGTACCTGAAATTCATGCGACCCCGTACCACCAATACTGCCTGTATCAGCCGCAACTGGTCGATAATCCAGACCCAGCCGGTCAAACACCCTGCAATACGCATTAAACATATCCTGATACGATTGTTGCAATGATTCAAATGTCGTATGAAAAGAATAAGCATCTTTCATCACAAACTCACGCGCCCGCATTACCCCGAAACGTGGCCGCACTTCATCACGGAATTTAGTCTGAATATGATAAAAATTCAGTGGCAATTGCTTATAACTGCGAATCTCACTGCGCACAATATCCGTAATCACCTCTTCACAGGTCGGTCCCAGACAGAACTCACGTTCATGGCGGTCAGTAATCCGCAATAATTCCTTACCATAAAACGACCAGCGCCCACTTTCCTGCCATAACTCCGCAGGTTGCACCACCGGCATCAGCAGCTCAATCGAACCGGCGCGATTCATTTCCTCACGCACAATACGTTCTACCTTGCGCAACACCCGTAAACCCATTGGCATCCAAGTATACAGACCACTGGCTAAACGACGAATCATCCCCGTCCGCAACATAAGTTTATGGCTGGCCAGCTCCGCTTCTGCCGGAGCTTCTTTCAAAGTCGAAATATAAAACTGACTGGCTTTCATAAAAATCTCCCAAAACAGCCGCCATTGTACCAGCCTCCAGCCACTAAAAAAGCATATCCCTTATAGTAAAAATAAATTTTTCAGCAACAAAAGCCTGAGCAAAATCCATTAGGCGTGATATGATTTATCTAAATCAACCACCAAATATCCACTATGAAATATCTGCTCATTTATAGCAGCCGCTTCGGCTACACCAAGAAAATAGCCCAGAAACTGGAAACGCAGTGGACAGGAGCTGGTATTACAGTAGACATAGTAAATCTCGCAGATGCTCCCATTCTCCAGTCAGGAGAATATGATAAAATAATTATTGGAGCCTCTATTCGCTATGGTCACTATGCAGCTGCATTGGCACCCTGGATTATTCAAAATCAGCACATCCTCAACAGCATCCCTAGTGCCTTTTACAGCGTCAGCATATTGGCCAACAAACCACATCGCAACACACCGCAAACCCATACTTATACGCGCAAATTCTTCGCCAAAAGCCCTTGGCAGCCTCAAACAATCGGCATTTTCGCCGGAGAATTGCACTATGCCAGATACAACATTATTGATCGATATATGATGCGCTTAGTAATGAAATTAAACAAAGGCGAAACCAATCTTAATGCGCATATCGAATATACAGACTGGAAAAAAGTAAGAGAATTTGGAGAACAGATACTTAAACTAACCAAATAAACTCAAACCTGATATTACAATCACAAAATTGCCTTTAAAATAAAAAATTGCATACTATTAAACACACAAAAAAATTTCATTCATAATGAATAAAATAACATCAAAATAAAACTATATTCTGAACCATCCCTACCAATTTAATTATTGCAATCTAAAGCATATAAACATAAAAATTAAAAACATTTTAAAATCATTATGATAAAAAAATTAATTGAAATAAACTTCCCTTCAGTCTAAAATAATCATATCTCTACCTAAATTATATATTCTTAATTAAGAATTTAAACTTATATTGTTAAAAACAAATAACAAATTGATTTAATCTGGTAGAAAAAAATAAAAACTCAGAAAATCATATTATTAACATAAAATTTGAATATAAGAATGATTTTTATATCTTATATATAAAAAAGGGGAAAATCTTCATTAAAACCGTTACAACCTCAATTCCATCATGTACAAAAATATTGTAATTATAAAATTCATAGTGCACTAAAAAGTAAATGTATAAATTCATTAATTTATTATTACGAAATACCAAATAGAGTTCAATAAAAAACATGATAATTAATACATTGAAATATTGATAATTGAAAGGAAATCATACCCAAATCAATAAAAACCAGCATACAAATACCAAATGTCAAATTAAATATTCTATTCAGAACTTATACAATTATAAAGTTAAATTAATTTAAAACTAAAAAAATAAAATAGTTACATACTATAAAATATATTTTACATAAAAATAAAACCTTATTAAGAACAATAAGTAAGAAAAAAATAAGCAACCCAAATTTATTAAAATCTACTCAAAGGACTACAATAATGATACAAACAGATAATGAAATGCCAAGTGAAAATAACAATAGCTCATATCAATACATATTTCCAGCTGGACATGGACAAAACACTATCAACAGCCAGATAAGTAACAATAACAATTATCAGCATATTAAAATACTATTCGAAAATACCAATGTTACAGATATTATTTTTTATCATTATAAAAATGATTTCATCATAAAAAATAAAAATAACGAAGATTCAGTTACCCTGACAGATTTTTTTAACACCGACCAAACCAATAAATGCCGTTTTACTTTTATCTTCAACGATAAAACATTCAATCCTGAAGATATAACTGATTTAGTCACCACCTTGAACGGTACCGAAAAAGATGATGTACTTAATGGTACCAATAACAACGACATTATTTATGGTGAAAGTGGTAACGATAAACTAAGCGGAAACGAAGGAAATGATCTCTTAATCGGAGGCGATGGAAACGATACTTTAAGTGGAGGCAATGGAGACGATATCCTAGTCGGAAGTGAGGGGGACGATATTCTTAAAGGCGATAGTGGTTACGACACCCTGATTGGAGGACCAGGCAACGATACCCTTTATGGCGGAAATTTCCATAAAGACCAATATATCTTTCAAAAAGGACATGGACAGGATATTATCATCGACAACGGTTATCAATACGACAAACAAGAGTATAACGATATCGTATTTGAACAAGCTAGCTCCATAAACGCTGAATTCATCCGTTCTAATATGGATTTAATCATCCTAGCATATGGTAACGACGATTCCGTTACTTTCAAAGACTATTTCGATCCAAACAGTAATTACAACAACGCCTTCAATTTTATATTTAAAGATAAAACTTTAAGTTACGATGATATTACTGCTATGTCGTTTACCTTAGGTGGTACTTCTGGTGACGATATCCTAAAAGGCTGGAATGGCAACGATATCATTGCAGGCGGTGCAGGTAATGACCAATTGTATGGTGGTAACGGTGTAGATAATATTTTTGGCGGTAAAGGCAACGACACACTCTATGGTGAAAACGGTAATGATTATTTAAGCGGTGGTGATGGTAATGATACTCTCAACGGCGGTGCCGATAACGATATCCTGTATGGTGGCACGGGCGACGACATCCTAAATGGCGGTGCCGGCTACGATATCCTTATTGGCGGTACCGGC
>NZ_JAFNPI010000014.1:0-549 GCF_026535955.1 Snodgrassella sp. B3837 | reverse complement strand
ACCGGTGATTGAGCCAGTAACTTTAGTATTCTGAACATGGATACTACCTTTGCCATTATTAATAACCGTACCAGTAAGATTGTTGTTATTGGTAATATCAATATTATTAGCAGCAGAAGTGCTCGCATTACCAGTATTAGTAATGGTGCCGCCCAAAACATTATCATTAACAATCTTAATAGCACCGGTGGAAGAGTTACTAATCGCACTATTAATTACACCAGTGTCTTTATTATTGATAGTAATCAAACCGGTATCGGNTATTGTTAATCTGATTACTGCTGGAATTACCTTCATTATCTAAAGTAATGCTACCGGAACCACCATTATTGATATTACCGGTGATTGAGCCAGTAACTTTAGTATTCTGAACATGGATACTACCTTTGCCATTATTAGTAACCGTACCAGTAAGATTTTTGTTATTGGTAATATCAATATTATTAGCAGCAGTAGTGCTCGCATCACCAGTATTAGTAATGGTGCCGCCCAGAACATTATCATTAACAATCTTAATAGCACCGGTGGAAGAGTTACTAATCGCACTAT
>NZ_JAFNPI010000013.1:462-1348 GCF_026535955.1 Snodgrassella sp. B3837 | reverse complement strand
CGACCCCGACGGCAGCACCTGGCGCTACTACTATGATGAACGCGGCAACCTGCTGACCGTCATCGACCCCTTAAAACAACGTACCCACTACCAATACGACCAGCACGGCCAAATAACCAGAATCACCGATGCCAGAGGTGGGCACAAATACCTGCGCTGGAACCCGAACGGCCAGCTTATCCAACACACCGACTGCTCCGGCTCCCTGACCCAGCTTGGCTACGACCGCCATGGCAACCTGACCGACATCACCAACGCCATCGGCAACAGCAGCCGNTATCAGCGCCACCTTGCCCGATGGCCGCCAAGAACACTTCAGCGTCAATGCAGCAGGACAATTACTGACCTATACCGACCCTGCCGGCCACACCACCCACTACCATCGGGATCCCCGCGGACTGGTGCACCGACGCACCGATAGCGCCGGACGCAGCATCCGCTTTCACTATGATACCTATAGCCGGCTGACTACATTAACCAACGAAAACGGCGAGCATTACCAATTCACCTACGACGCCGGCGACCGCCTAACCGAACAGACCGATCTGGACGGACGTAAACAAAAGCTGACTTACGACCTACTGGATAACGTCAGCGCCGTTCACTTTGCTGCCGGCAGCCCCGCCGAAATCACCCACCGCTTCACACGCGACGCCATCGGCCGACTGATTGGCAAACACACCCCCGATNCAACCTCATCAAAGTCGGCTACAAAAAAGCCGGCTTACCGGCAGAAGCTGCTGCGGACATCATCACCTTTCGCTACGACATTATCGGCAACCTGCTGAGCGAAACCACCGCATACGGCACCCTCAGCCATCAGTACGACCAACTGGGCAACCGCATCGCCACCACCTTGCCCGATGGCCGTACCCTCAACAACCTC
>NZ_JAFNPI010000013.1:0-442 GCF_026535955.1 Snodgrassella sp. B3837 | reverse complement strand
ACATCGCGAAGTCCTGCGTAGTCAGGGACAACTGAACACCGAATTCAGATACGACCGCAACAGCCGCCTGCAACACAAACAAACCCGGCGTGGCCACAACACCATCCTGCCCGACATCCTCACCGACCGCCGCTACCAATACGACAACCTCGACCGGCTGGTGAGTAAAAAACATACCCGGCAAGGACAGACCGATTACCACTATGACGTCACCGGCCGCATCGAAAGCTGCCGCAACCAGGCCTACTGGGAAACCCTGCAATACGATGCCGCCGCCAACCTGCTGGATAAAAGACGCAACGAAAACAGCAACAGCGACAATCAGAATCTGGTCCGCTTTAACCAGCTACTCCACTTCCGTGGCCTGCAATACACCTACGACGCACACGGCCGTACCCACAGCAAACAGACCGCCAGCGGTACCCAGTATTACCACTACGAT
>NZ_JAFNPI010000012.1:1597-8839 GCF_026535955.1 Snodgrassella sp. B3837 | reverse complement strand
CAATGCTGCGTTCCAGAAAATAACGCTAACAAATCTAGTAAGAGATATGAAGCAATCAGGAGCAACAGAGCAGCAAATAGGGATGCGGGTACTGCAATTCCAGATAGCAGGGCAAGCCCTAAGTTCATATTCACTATCAGATCAGGTAGATGCATTGTAAGGGACAGGAGAGCATGCTGATGATTTTGCTAAAATAGGCGTTTCAAAATCACAAATACCGAATGTTGTTATGGATGCGGTATCCAAAGGAAAGATAATTGGTTATCAAAGGGACTTCCAATTTATGAAGTTCTGGTTAATGGGCAAAAACAACGTATAGCTGTAACGACGGGTAGTAATGGTTTTATTGTAGGAGCTAATCCTGCTGGGAGTGTTAAATGAAAAAAATAAAATTAATGGCTGACTATCAATGTTATCCTCTATGGCTTAACTCAGATGATGCATTTGGAAATATTGATTTTAATTCATTGCCAATAAGTAATGTGCTCAAAAATGAGTTTAATAGTTGGTCTGATAAATATGATGAAACATTAAATTTAGATGATCCTTTAACTTCTGGATTTGCGACTCTAGATGATGAGAGAGTTTTTAGGAAAATGGGACAATCTTTAAAGGAGAAACTACAAATGGAATTAGGTGATGATTATGAGGTGATATATCAACAATGATAAAATAAATCCCCACCTAACCTGTTGGGATTTTACCTATTATCTTTTAGATCTACTCCGCAAGCTCAATAATCAGTTTGTTCCGCCAAATCTTATTCATAACCAGCTACACATCAGCGATAGGGACAAGCGACATCAACACAGCACACAGCAAAGTAAATGAACTGCCGGATTTACAGCAGATTATGGACAAACAGCAGGCTGTAGCTGATGCCACCGCCACCATCATGCAAAGCGTACGAACACTAAGCACAGATATGGCAAACAAAGCGGACAAAGAAAAGCAGCAGGCGAAAAAAGCGGCAGCCCTGGTAGTTAATGCGTCCAAGAAAGAAGTGGCATAGGTTGGAAAGAATGTTTGAAATTTGTTTCAGATAATTGAAGAGAATACCAATAGAATAAATCCACTATAGGATATTAAATATTAAACATTACCCTAATTGTATAAATTTTTAAAATTATTCAAAGCGTTTTTTGAAAAAAGATAAAAATAAATATTATTGGAGTATTTTTTAAAATAAAAATCCACTAATGAATTAAGGATGAAAGCGTTTATGCAGAATCATTAATAAATTTTTATTGGTACGAATATCTTTTTCTTACATCATTTTAGATTAAACAAGCATATTTATTTCTGAAAAAAACGTGGTTGAGCGTCTAGCCTG
Organism: Snodgrassella sp. B3837; assembly: GCF_026535955.1. Classification (NCBI taxonomy): domain Bacteria; kingdom Pseudomonadati; phylum Pseudomonadota; class Betaproteobacteria; order Neisseriales; family Neisseriaceae; genus Snodgrassella; species Snodgrassella sp. B3837. Next base: position 7,506 of record NZ_JAFNPI010000012.1, on the reverse strand, counting down.
ACCACGTTGTACATTAGTGAAAATATTTGCAATAGAATAAAATTCTAAGCACTCATTCTTTCGTTCTCATCACTTCCATTTGTGCTCAAAAGAAAGGCTACCACGGTATCCTTCGCGTTTTGTGCTACCAAAATCATGCTCGTAGCGGACATCGCTATAAATAAAGCTATTATTCTTTAGCGCAATTTTAAGACCTATACCTAATTCTCCCCATGTTTTGGCAAATTTTTCGCGTAGATTATCTCTACCAATGTCTACTTGACTTGGATTTAGAAAATCATGCCATACATTGCCTAGAGCATAAAAAGTGGCTGGTTTGGCAATGGCAGTGTAGCCATCATAAGCCACACGCACGCCCACACGGCCACGTAGCGCATCCTGACCGTTTTGATCGACATGTCGGTAACGGTCATTAAAACTATTTAGATTGATATATTGGTATATCAGTTGTGCTTGTGGTTCAATCTTCCAATTACCTTGTGTATTTACTGATTTTGTCAGCCCAAATGGTTGGCCCGCTTCTACAGAAATTGCGAAACCCCAGCCATTTTGGTTATCGGGATTAATGCCATCACGTGCTTCGTATTTATTATGCAGATAAGACAACTGGCCTACTAGATCGATATAGCTGTTATTACTATTGTAATAAGTGTTGGTGATACCCAGACTAATGGCATCTGATTTACCTTTACCGGTATATTTATCACCTGTGATGACACCATTTACCGCACGGTATTGATCAGAAAAATCGGTACTAGCTCTACTGTAAGCGATGTAAGTGCCAATATGATTGTGGCTACCATTTTCATGCAACTGGCTGAAAAAATCATGCCCAATCTGAAAACCTGCGATATCAGAATCAGCATTTAAACGGTTTTTACCATCTTGTTTCAGATGTTTGCCCAATACTCGCCCCCATGTCTGTCCACTGATGAAATTTTCAGTCTTGCTGTCACAATTTGCACAATCTGTTAAATCTGAAGTCAGGCGTTCTCCGCGACGTTCATGCAGGGTACTTATACTGGCAAATCCTTGTTCCTGATTGATATGCGGTATAACGACATAACCGGCAACGGCATGGGAATATATCGGTGTTGGCTTTTTGGGTGTGGTGGTCTCACCTCCTCCGCTATTACCACCACCTCCATTTTCGCCGCCTGTTTCTTCTTTAGCCTGCATTGTCCAGTAATATACATCACCATCTGTACTTGAACGTTTGGCTAATTGTACTTCCGTTGCTCCTGTTGTATGCGCAGTGCCCGTAAAGGCATTTTGGCTACTATAGGTATTTAGGTTGCTGCTGGTACCAACATATACCACTGGTACGGTATTGATAACTTTATTAACTTGCTGCACGTTACCGTCAATTACATTTTCATTGCCGTCTGCATTCAAGGGTATAACACGGGTTACACCAGTGGCCGTACCAGTGATTTTTAATACATCAGATTGAGAATTATTTCCTTCAGCATCACCCGGTTGATTCCACAGCGTATTCATTTTAACCATTGCATTATTGATTGCGGAGTAATTACCCACAATGGTTAGTATATCATTGTATTTAGCATGGGAAGCATTATCGAGATTGATGATACTTTCATCATTATTCACGTTGCCTTGCAGTATGAATTCATTACCACCTGCATCATCAAAAGCAGCATTTAAAATAGAGCCGTGAGTTAGATTCAGGGTATCAAATTTTGCGGTATTGTTGGTGCCACTTTTCTTTAAGTTCCAAGTAAAACCATTATCTAAATTGATGTTAAGAATAGGTTTGTAACTTTCATCCAGCACTTGTTTTTCTTCAGTTTTGACCGTTCCTTTGGTGACTAGCCCAGTCATACTGCCTTTACCTGTAGCATTAAAGGTTACTGAAGAAGCTTCATATGCTTCGTGCCCTTGCTCATTTCCGCTATTGTCATAAGTGTTTGAAAAGTACTGATAGTTAGGCCCTGTGTAGTTGCCACTGATATTAACTATATATCCTTCATTATGAGCAGTCAGGTTGGTTTTATCGCCTGAAAAAGATAAGTTTGTATCAACCTGCCCCTGATCGACAAAGATTAAATCTTTCCGGCCCACTGAGCCCTCAATTACCGGATCGGCACTGGTACCGGTGGTGGTGAAAACGGCATCTTTAAAGCTGGCTCTAACACCATGAGCAGCTGCTTGTTCGTATTTACCATCTTTGGTTGCATCGTCGTGAGTACCAATTTCTAATGCATAACCGTTGGTTTTAATAGTGGAGGCGCTATTCTCATAATTGGCTTTAAATAGAGAATTACGCACCATTTTTATGCCATTACCACTTCTCGCGTTTGTTGTATCAATTGTTAAATTTCCATGGGATTCAAGTATTCCCGGGCCTTCCCCTGTATTACGCGTTTTACCTAATTTTATGCCGTTACTGTCCCAGTTTAATGTTGACGTGTCACTGCCCTGATTAATGATGATTTTGTTGTTTTTGCCATTTAAAACCACTATTGGGGTCAGTTGCCCTTCAACTCCGGTATCTTCAGCAGCTTTATGATTAGTTTGATTTCCGGAAACATAAATACCGATAGATCGATTACCGGTTAAGGTCATGTCTAAATCATCGTTGACAATAACGCGCCCAGTAGAGCCGTCTCCTGAATTATCGAAAGCGCCCTGAATTGCTCGAATACCATTATTTAATATTGGCTGGGTTTTACCCCCTGTGGCTGTCTGATTCATGGTTAATTTATCCACTGTTATGGTGGTGTATTTACCATTGAATGTTTTTCTTTCGCCAGCATTTGCAGCCGAACCAGCTAAAATACCATAGGAGGAGACAGAACCACTTGAGTTACCGCCGCGGGAGTAATTATTATTAATATTTAACTCTACATTTTTAGCTGTTATGTCAACATTGTGATATGAGGCAATGCCGGATAAATTGCCATTGCTGTTGACGGTAAAATCTAAGTTACCGGCATTAATGGCGGCATTAGAATACCCATAAGAGTATTGATTTCCCAAAGCCGTATAATCACCATTTATGTTAGCTATTAAGGTAGTGTCCCCAACATTAAGTGGTTCACGTAGATGGTTACGAGTCAAAATATAAAAACCGGCGTTACCACTTTGATTAACCGTTGCGGCCTTTACGTTATTACATCCATCATTCGGTCCACCGCCGCCAACTAAGATTGATCCGTCTGCATTGGGTATGCAATCCTGAGCAAATGCGGTTGTCGATGCGGCTAAAACAGTTAAAGTAGCTGTAACTTTGCACGCTCTACGTACCAGTTCTGAACAGGCTACCGTTGTACCCGTTATTTTATTAAACTTTGTTTGGTAGATTTTGTTCATACTGATTTCCTCTTAGTCAAGGGTGAAACTAAGATGATCTTATCGCCTATAATTATTGGATTTATAAAACTATTTTTTTATTTACTTAATAAAATCAGAATATTACAAATTTAAAATTAACATTGAATATTTTTTACAACAGTTTGTTGTTTTGATTTATGGTAGCCAAAATAACACAAATGATTATGCAGAACTTTTTTACAGATTGATTTAGTTAGTAAAGCATCATGCAAACCAAATGGACAGAAAAATGATAATATCCATAAATTTTTGTCTTGACCTGGTTGCATGCAATTGACAAAAGTTAGATAGTCTTTTGATTGATTCAAATACTGAATTTCTTCCTCGTGGTTCAAATATGCCCAGTTGATATAGCCGATAGGGCGCTGTTGAGTGATGATTAAGGCGAAGTTTTTCGAACGGATAATGGGAATTAAATTCTCTAAGGCAGAGTTAATAGCAGTGTTTTTGTAATCAGGATGTTTGCTCCATAACCATATCATTGCCCCGATTACCTCCGCTTCATTCCATGAGGCATCGGGAAAAATACTGGGAGCGATTACTCTGCACGCTTGGGATAATACATCAGAAGTGGCTACTGAGGCTTTTTTTGATTTAGTGAATTTTGATTGGTAATTTTTTTTCATATTGATTTCATCTTAGAATATAACGACACCAATATGATCATATCGCCTAAAATGGAAGGTTTAATAAAACTAATTTCAATTTGCTTATAAAAATTAAAAGTTTACAATTTTAAAATTATTATTGAATTTTTCTGCAACAGTTTATTATGTTAAATTAATATAAACAAATAAATCACAAAGGCTTATTTAATATTTTTAGTAACAGTTTTGGGTAGCACAGCCTTTCGCTTTTCAGATTAAAATAATATATTAATACTGAGTTAAATGCTAGTTTAATATAACAATGTAATTAATTTTTAACTAAGCAAAAATAATTCATTTGAAATAAAAACTTTCAGGTTTAATTTTCGCTACAGCATGCTGGCTAACTGTGATTGGTGTTATTTTAGACTGTTGTGAACGTACATTTTTACGCACATGCTTAATCTTATGAAAAACCAATAACTCTTTGAGTCTGTGTGCTGCTACTGAATAGTAAACAAGATGTTAACCTTATCAATGTCTACTTCATCTCATTCATTTTTATCATTAAATATATTAAAAAATACTATCCAATGATTTTTCTGGAGTACGCTCGTGATTATAGCCACTCTTTTATATCGATGCCGTATTCTGCATTATCCTGACTACGTTGTTTTAGTTAACATTTTTTTCTAACGGCTTGAGGTTTGATTTTATTTTTGCTTATCAGCAGCAGCTAAGTATACATGCCGCCATGAATTATTCTTGCCTATAGGATTAGCTTAGTTATGGTCTCTATCTTAGCCAGTGGTTTGTAGACAATTTAGCTTATGTCGGTACGGGTTTCTTGAATCATTCTTTTTAGTCCGTCCCACAGATAGCGTTTCGTTTATCAGATGTCTTTCCTGACTATTGCTAATAGGCAGGTTTACTAAATTGGATTATGTGTATAAATCTATTCCTTTTACTTTATTTTTTATAAAAAACTGTCGTAACGACTCTGAAATCACAATTATCCCTTCAGATTCTTCACACCTTGCCATACAAAATTGCTCTTTTATATTTTTTTTTAAAACGATTTCAAAAAATTTTTTGGGTCCATCAGGCAAACTCTCTAATAATGGTACATATTCAGATTTATTCATATCAATACAAGATATTAAACGCAGAATATTTAATACCTTATAACCAGAATAGCTACGACCATTAACAGTTATAGTTGCATCTATTAGCTGGACATCATGTAAAAAATCTTGATTGTTTGAAAGTAAATTGGCAAGTCTAGGCGAGATAAAATCAGGACCATCACTGAAATAAAAATCATAAGAGAGTAAACGTTTTTCACTTACTTTTTTTTCTAATTTAAAAACTAATGGTTTATTTGATTGAATCTCCTTGCATTCTATAAATTCGTAATTGGCAACTACAGTTGAGTCATATTGGAACCAATAACTATCAGGATAATTACCTATCATAAGTTCATAAATCATATCAACATCCTTTGGAAGGCCTAATTGAATTTTTATTTAAAATAGTTTTTCCACTACGTAAATAAGTTCTTTCTGTTTTTATTAGTTCATTTAAAGCTGTTTTGTATTGCTTTTGTGTCCAATTTTCCTTTTGACCCCTTTTATCAATTTCATTCAATTGCCTTTCTATCTTCCGTGTGTATGGTTTATGTGAACCGTTGTGAATAGTTCTAGTAGAATGCGCATCAGCTGAAGTAGGCAGATACATTATATTTTTAACCGAATGAATATTCATACCAGCTTTTTTAAGTACATCATGATTTTTCAGTTGCTGTGGAATAATATGATGCTTTTGGAACCCATCAATCTTCGGCATCGTATTATATGTCCATAAACCCCAAGGATCGATCCATATCAACCCATTAGGCGCATACTGATACAGATTAAATCCACCCAGCAACCCAATCGGGTCCGGCTGCGTGAATCTGCCTATATCAGG
>NZ_JAFNPI010000012.1:0-1583 GCF_026535955.1 Snodgrassella sp. B3837 | reverse complement strand
TAAATACTGTCCCTGATACCTCAGGTTCTGTTGTATCTGGCTGTGTTCGATTTCCTGTATCGGTTTGCCCCACAGCTGATAACTGCATGCCCATACAATGTGACCGTCTTCATCAGTAAGTTCTTCCGGGGCACCGTTGACATCGGTGTGGTAGTACAGCACTTTCTGTTCCGTACCGGTGGTGGTTTCCACTCTGGCTAAGGGTTCATAGCCGCTTTCATCCGTGTAGATATAANTTTTGCTTCTGTCGGTACGGGTTTCCTGAATCATTCTCAGCCCGTCCCACAGGAAACGGGTACGGTTGCAGGCTTTGCCCGTCCGGTCTATCTGGTGTTTTTCGATACGTCGGCCTAAGGCATCGTAGATGTAAACGGAGCTTTTATTTGGTCAATTTTTTTTGATAAAGATTTTTTGCCAAATGGATGGCTACATTTGCTATCTAATTATGGCAATAACGCCTTAAGCGCTGTAAATTTTTAAAATTATTAGTCCTCTAGATCTTTTAACCATTTTTGATATCTTTCTGGATCCTTTGCAATCAATGTTTTTAATGTTTCAAACACTTCTTTTACCCCTGAAGGATCAGTTTTATATTTATTGAATACAAAAATAATTCCTTCTGCTATGTTATCAAGAATGTAAAACATTTGTTGAGTAAATGAATTAAATGTTTTATATGGTATAAAAATTGAGAAATGAACCACTTTGCTTTTTGACGATGTTGTAGGACCGTAGACTAAATTTTTGTTTTCTTGTGTAGCAGATATAGTAAATACTAATTCATAATCTGTTGTTTTAAATAATTTATCATAATGTGGTATAGTTTTTTTTAATTCATTGAGATTTATTCTCAATGGCTTTAAAACCGTATTAGTAATATCATAGTTAGCTTCTACTTCAGCGTATAATTGTAAAAAATCAATTTTCATTTACATAGTCCTTTCGGTTTATAACTCTTTTGATTGCCAACTGGAATTTTTCCTGTTTTTGTATAATGCTCATCAATTTTTAGTGTCTCCACTGCTTTTGCTGCTTTGGTTGTTGGAAAGCCTTTTTCTATAACATTGCCTCTCACATCTTTACCTGGATGTAATTTTCGAAGTTTTTCTATTTGTTGATGCAATCGAGTCGGTTGACCAGAACTTTTGGTTATTCTATTTAAATCAGCCTTGCCATATTTATAAAGCTCGCCGTCAATTCTTATTTCGTAAACCCCAAAATTTCCTGTTGCTCCATTAGTATTTAAATGAATCCATCCCCAAGGATCAATCCAAGTCAACCCATTAGGCGCATACTGATACAAATTAAATNCCACCCAGCAACCCAATCGGGTCCGGCTGCGTGAATCTGCCTATATCCGGGTCGTAGTACCTGAAAGTATTGTAATGTAAGCCCGTTTCTCTGTCTAAATACTGCCCCTGATACCTTAAGTTCTGTTGTATCTGGCTGTGTTCGATTTCCTGTATCGGTTTGCCCCACAGCTGATAGCTGCATTCCCACAAGATGTTACCAGCTTCATCCGTCAGTTCTTCCGGGGCACCGTTGACATCGGTGTGGTAGTACAGCACTTTCTGTTCCGTACC
>NZ_JAFNPI010000011.1:204549-204725 GCF_026535955.1 Snodgrassella sp. B3837 | reverse complement strand
CTATGAACCCTTAGCCAGAGTGGAGACCACCACCGGTACGGAACAGAAAGTGCTGTACTACCACACCGATGTCAACGGTGCTCCGGAAGAACTTACTGATGAAGACGGTCACATTGTATGGTCATGCAGCTACCAGCTGTGGGGCAAACCGATACAGGAGATCGAACACAGCCAGA